>JAYUKZ010000086.1:0-4565 GCA_043763995.1 Fibrella sp. | reverse complement strand
ACGGGCGAGAGTACGGTTAAGGCCGAAAAAATTGGGCTACACGCCAAATCCGGGGCCGAACTAACCCTGGCCGTGGTCGCCACCGACGTAGACCTGAGCAGCGGGGCGGGGGCCACGGCCACCGTGTCGGGAACGGCCCAAACCCTACTGGCCGATGCATCGGGCGGGGGCACGGTGGAAGCCAGTAGCCTGAAAACCAGCACCGTACAAGCTAACGCCTCCAGCGGAGCCAGCATCCGGGTTAGTGCCGACAAGGAGCTTTTTTTGAAAGCGTCGAGTGGGGGGAGCATCCGCCACAGCGGCGCGGGCCGGGTAGTGAGCCGCAAAACGTCGCTGGGTGGCAGCATTGAGTAGCATGGACCTGGAACCGGGCATTGCGCCGCTGGTGGTGGCCCTGAACAACACCGGCGTGGTGCAGACGTTTTCAAGCTGCGAAGGCCATTTCGACCCCCACCCCGGCCTCCGCGACCGCAACCACGCCGAGGTGCGGCTACTGCCCGCGCCAGGTACGTTGCCGGGGGCGGTAGAGGCGTGGCTGGGCACGGTGCTGACCCGCTTCAAAACCCGCCACGGCCTGTTGCCCGTAACCGTGGTAGGCTACAAACTCTTCACCCCGCTCGATGCCGACACCGTTGAGGAGACCTACGTGCTGGAACTGAGGCCCTTCAACCGGCATGACCCGCCCGCCACCCGCCGCGCCGACATTGACCGGGCCACCCGGCAGTTGGCCGCGCTGGTGTAGTGTGTAGGTACGTACCTGGTTAACCTGCTCAGGCCACGGCGTATTCGCCCATCGCGCGTTTGTAGGCCGGGTGAAAGCCCAGTACGATGTCGTGTTTAGGAACGCCCCTCTCTTCGAGTTTACCCACCAGATCGAAGTCGGTTGCGTCTTCCTGCACCCATATTTTGCCGTTCTTGATGTCGAGGTGAAACACCGGGTAATACACGCGCTTACCCTGCTCCCAGCCAATGGTCAGAATCTGGTAATGGTCGCGCTCGGTGTCCAGAATCAGTTGCTCCTCGGCTTCGTCACCGGGACGATTTATAGCGGGTAGGCCAGCATAATAACGCAAAACTTCTGTAATAATAGTTTGATAGTCAGTTAATTGCTTATCCATCTCACAACACGTTTGGTTAATTTATCAAAGATAAGTAGCGACATATCGTTGCGCTCAACTACTGCTTTAATCAACGGTTTTTGAAAAAACGAATAAAATATATCAGCATCGATGGCAAGGTAAATTTTACGGGGTGTCTGTTCGCCTTCCAGCCCCACGCGGTACACATCGTATTGTCCTTTCGCTTCATAAAAGTCGCTGAGTTTCGACTTGCTCAGGAAGCTCTTGATTTCTACGGCGATATGTTCCGTGCCCTTCTGGGCGGCCAACACCTGTTCGGCAGCCAAATCAACTTCTAGTCTAAACCCACCGGGTCGTATAACCAGTGGGTCGTGGGTAATGAGCCATCCATCGGCTTCCAGAGCCTCCCGGACGGCTTGGTGGATTAGATCGCGGGCCATGTGTCAAAGATAGCGACTTCGTCAGGAATGCCGGGTTTGACTTTTTCGCTCTGGCCAAAACACCTAGTTTTGCAAGATTTTTGACTGTCTTCTCCCCATCATGCCCAAAAATTCCAACATTCGTTCGGTACTCATCATCGGCTCCGGCCCTATCGTTATCGGTCAAGCCTGCGAGTTTGACTATGCCGGGTCGCAGGCGGCCCGCTCCATCCGGGAGGAAGGCATCGAGGTGGCGTTGATTAACTCCAACCCGGCCACGATCATGACCGATCCCATCAACGCCGATCATGTGTATCTGCTGCCGCTGGAGAAAAAATCGATTGTTGAGATTCTGGAGAAACACCGGGCAATGGGTCGCCCCATCGACGCGATACTGCCCACGATGGGTGGCCAAACAGCCCTAAATCTGGCCATCGACTGCGACAAGGCGGGCATCTGGAAAAAATACAACGTCGCCATTATTGGTGTCGATATAAAGGCCATTGAAACCACCGAAGACCGCGAAAAATTCCGGTTGCTGATGATCGAACTGGGCGCGGGAGTCTGCAAAGGCCGCACCGCCCGTTCGTTTTTGGAAGGCAAAGAGATTGCGCAGGAAATTGGGTTTCCGCTCGTTATTCGGCCTTCCTACACGCTGGGCGGCACCGGCGGCGGGTTCGTGAACGTACCTGAAGATTTTGATAGAGCACTCACGGCGGGCCTCCACGCCTCGCCCGTGCATGAGGTGTTGGTGGAGCAAAGCGTGAGCGGCTGGAAAGAATATGAGCTTGAACTCCTCCGCGACGGCAACGGTAACTTCATCATTATCTGCTCCATCGAAAATTTTGATCCGATGGGCATCCACACCGGCGACTCCATCACGGTGGCCCCTGCCATGACCTTGCCCGACACGCTCTACCAAAAAATGCGCGACCTGTCCATCCGGGTGATGACCGGCATTGGGCAGTTTGCGGGTGGGTGTAACATTCAGTTTTCGGTGAACCCCGAAACGGATGATATCATTGTCATTGAAGTGAACCCCCGCGTGAGCCGGTCGTCGGCGTTGGCTTCTAAAGCCACGGGTTATCCCATCGCCAAGATTTCGGCAAAGATGGCCATCGGGTATAATTTAGATGAGTTGATAAACCCCATCACGGGCACCACCTCGGCCTTTTTTGAACCCGCCATCGATTACGTCATCGTGAAGGTGCCGCGCTGGAATTTCGACAAATTTCCGGGAGCCGACCGGTCGCTGGGCTTGCAGATGAAATCGGTGGGCGAGGCGATGGGCATTGGCCGGAACTTTCAGGAGGCGTTGCAAAAAGCGTGTCAGAGCCTCGAAATACGCCGTAATGGGCTGGGTGCCGATGGCCGCGAACTGTCGGATATTACCGCCCTGAAACACAGCCTGGAACACCCAAGCTGGAACCGGCTTTTCCATATTTATGATGCCTTCAAAGCGGGAATGTCGTTCAGCACCATCCGCCGCCTCACCAAGATTGACCCCTGGTTTTTGCATCAGATCGAAGAGTTGGTTGATCTGGAACGCGAAATTGAACAGTATGACCTTGATGATTTGCCGCCCGAACTGCTCCGCACGGCCAAGCAGAAAGGCTACGCCGACCGGCAGTTGGCGCATATTCTCCAGGTACGTGAAAGCAAGATTTACCAGTACCGGCAGGACCACAACATTCGTCGGGTGTTCAAATGCGTAGACACCTGCGCGGCGGAGTTCGAGGCATGTACCCCGTACTATTATTCGACCTTCAACAGCCCCCCTACCCCCAAAGGGGGAGTTACGCTTGCGTCAGCCAAAGGAGAGGCGGAAACTCCCCCTTCGGGGGTCGGGGGGCTGTCTGTATCGGAATACCTCGGCAACGAATCGGTACGCTCCGACCGGAAAAAGGTCGTCATTCTGGGGTCGGGGCCAAACCGGATCGGGCAGGGCATCGAGTTCGATTATTCGTGTGTTCACGGCGTATTAGCGGCAAAAGAAGCTGGTTACGAGACGATTATGATTAACTGTAATCCCGAAACCGTCTCGACCGACCCCGATATTGCCGACAAACTCTATTTTGAGCCGGTGTTTTGGGAGCACGTTCACGCGATCATCATGCACGAGCAACCCGAAGGTGTGATTGTGCAGTTGGGCGGGCAAACGGCCCTGAAAATGGCCGAGAAACTCACCCGTTACGGCATCAAAATCATCGGCACGAGTTGGGACGCGCTCGATTTGGCCGAAGACCGGGGCCGCTTTTCTAATCTTCTGCATGAGTTGAACATTCCGTACCCCAAATTTGGCACGGTGCGCGAATCGGAAGCGGCCATTGACCTCTCGCGCGAGCTTGGTTTTCCGTTGCTGGTACGTCCGAGTTACGTGTTGGGCGGGCAGAGCATGAAAATCGTCATCAACGAAACGGAGTTGGAGCAGCACGTGATGAAAATCCTGAGCGACATTCCCGACAACAACATCCTGCTCGATCATTTCCTGGAAAACGCCATCGAAGCCGAAGCCGATGCGATCTGCGACGGCGAGAACGTCTACATTATCGGTGTGATGGAACACATCGAACCGGCGGGCATCCACTCCGGCGATTCCTACGCCCTGCTGCCCACGTTCGATCTGAGCGAAAACGTACTCCGGCAAATTGATGACTACACCCGAAAAATCGCCGTGGCGTTGCAGACGAAAGGGCTGATTAACATCCAGTTTGCCATCAAAAACGAAGTCGTCTACGTGATCGAAGCCAACCCCCGCGCTAGCCGCACGGTGCCGTTTATCTGCAAAGCCTACCAGGAACCCTACGTGAACTACGCTACGAAGGTGATGTTGGGCGAAAAAAAGGTAAAAGATTTCGATTTCAAGCCAGTCAAAAAAGGATTTGCCATCAAGATTCCCGTGTTTTCTTTCAATAAGTTTCCCAACGTAAACAAAGAACTCGGCCCCGAAATGAAATCAACGGGCGAGGGTATTTATTTCATTGATGACCTGACCGATGATTTCTTTCAACAAATTTATTCTGAACGAAACTTGTATTTGAGTCGTTAAATGAGTGTGTGTGTCAGT
>JAYUKZ010000085.1:0-4587 GCA_043763995.1 Fibrella sp. | reverse complement strand
TGCCCATCTGGGTGATGGCGTTCTTGAGCGAGACCTCGTTTTTGAGGATGTAGCGGGCATCTTTGGTGTTCACCTCCACATCCGGGTGAACAATGGTGGCAAACAAACTGGCGGGCGTGTCGATCTTGATTACGTCGAGCGGGGCGTAGCTTCTGACCACCACAAACCCACCCAGCAGGGCTGGCCCCACATTGTCGGCGTGGGCCGAGCCGCAGGCTACTCGTTCTCCTTCCATGGCAAAGGGCAACAGTTCGAGCGTACTGAGCGGGCGACCCATCAGTTCATTGGCGGCAAACACCCCCGCCGCCGCACTGGCCGCGCTAGACCCCAACCCACTGCCCAGCGGCATATTTTTGGTCAAAATCATATCAAAGCCCACGTCTGTCCGGCCAATATGGTTCAGGAACGCCCGAATGGCAATGCCGGCGGTGTTGCGGGTGGCCTCGCGGGGCAACCGGCCACCGTCGCCAATGATGTCCAGAATCCGAACGCCGGGCTGGTCGGTTTGCTGGAGCCAGACCTCATCGCCGGGCTGATCAACGGCAAAGCCAAAAATATCAAAGCCACAGGCCACGTTGGCCACTGTTGCCGGTGCAAAAACTCGAATTTGGTCCACAGAGAAGCTGATTCAAGCCGCAAGATAGCCGTTGGGCGGATAAAAGCGGGCGGATCAACCTACCAGAACCGGGCGTAGAGTAACGAAATGGCAATCAAAATAACGGCAATCAGCAGGGTGTTGGCTGGACTTAGCTTAAACATCGCCGCGTCGATCTCCAGCCCTTTGGGGTTTATTTTCGGCCCCGCCAGGCTGATGCCCACCATGGCCAGCACTGTGAAAAAGAACGACCAGCCCATGCAGATCAAAAACGGGATCTCCATTTTGCCCGAATTACTGTTGAAAAAGGCAGTGTAAAGCGGCGTTTCGTTGCCGAATAGGGTGGGCGCATAATCGTTAAATAACACAGCCAGTGCGAAACCTAGCAGAACGCCCACTACCGCCGCCGACCCGGTGGTACGTTTCCAGAAGAAACCCAGAATAAACACCGCAAAAATGCCCGGACTAACGTACCCGGTATATTTTTGGATGTAGGTGAAGCCACCCTCAGCCCCGATGCCCAGGGTATCGCCCCAGGCAAAGCCGATGGAGATAACCATGGCCACCAGAATCACGATCCGGCCCACCCAGACCAGTTTCTGCTCGGTGGCTTGCTTCTCGACGTATTTGCGGTAAATATCGAGTGTGAAAATGGTGGAAATGGAGTTGGCCTTACCCGCCAGCGAAGCCACAATGGCCGCCGTGAGGGCCGCCACCGACAGGCCCTTGAGGCCATTGGGCAGAAAGGTAAGCACGGCAGAATAGGCATTGTCGGCAATGACTTTGCCGTTGGTGGTCATTTCTTCTTGCAAACCGCCGTTTTTATAGATCACGTAGGCCGCAATGCCGGGCACCATCACAATAATTGGCATAAACAGTTTCAGCAGGGCGGCAAACAGGATACCGGTGCGGGCAGTCTTGAGATCGGCACCCAGGGCGCGTTGGGTAATGTACTGGTTGCAACCCCAGTAGTTGAGGTTCACGATCCACTGCCCGGCCAAATACATGCTGATACCCGGCAGGGTGATGTAGTTGTTCACCTCGGCCTGCGGGGTGTTGGGGCCAGGTTTCGGAAAAATCATGTGAAAATGGTCGTCGGCGTTGGCCAGCATGGCGTTGAAGCCCGTGATGGCACTGCTGCCCAGGCCCATCACCTCGCTCACTTTCACCAGGGCCAGGTACGTTGTGACCAGCCCACCAATGATGAGCACCAGCACCTGAATCACGTCGGTGTAGCCAATGACTTTCATGCCGCCCAGCGTGATGACGATGGCAAACAAACTAAGGCAGACAATGATGGTATGAAAATAATCAACCCCGACCAGGTTAGACAGGGCCAGGGCACCCAAAAAAAGGATAGACGTGAGGTTGACGAAGACATACAGAAAGAGCCAGAAAATGGCCATAATCAGGCTCACGGTCTCGTTGTAGCGGGTGCTCAGGAACTGCGGCATGGTGAAAATGCGGTTCTTGAGGTAGATCGGGATAAACCAGATGGCCACAATGATGAGGGCCACGGCAGCCAGCCATTCGTAGACGGCAATGGCCACGCCCAGCGTAAACCCACTGCCCGACATGCCGATGAACTGTTCGGCAGAAATGTTGGACGCAATCAGCGAAGCCCCGATGGCCCACCACGTCAGCGACCCTTCGGCCAGAAAAAACCCTTTCGTATCCAGTTCACCCGTTTCTTTTTGCCGATAAATCCAGTATCCGTAGGCCGACACACCCACAAAATAGAGCAAAAAGACCAGGTAATCGGAGGTGGCGAGTTGGTTCATGGGGGCGGGAGGCAGGCGGGCCGGGTTGAGCGTTAGGACGAATAAGGGTCAAAACTAGACAATTCGGCGAAAGGATTTGGGATTGCGGATTCGGGATTTGGGATTTATTGCGCACGAGTAGGCTGGTGCGCCAGCTAATCCACAATCCCAAATCCCCCTAATTGGCTTCCAGGTACGTTTGGCTGATGTAGCTGCTGAGGCGAAGGAGTTCGATTTCGGCTGCTTTGGCATTGAATTCGGCGTTGAACAGGCGGGCCTGTGCCGCCACGCTACTCCGCTGCACATCCCGAAACTCGACCGCCGTGGAGTTGCCCACCCGGAACCGGTCGTAGGCGATGTCGATGTTTTCGAGAGCAATTTTGTAGTTCTGCACCTCCACGTTGAGCAACGCGAGGCTGTTTTGGTACTGCGTGAAATTCTGCGCCACGGCCTGGTCGAGCAGCACTAGCTGGTTGGCAAGGTCATATTGGGCCACCAGTGCGTTGGCGCGGGCGTTGGCTTCCAGCCGCCGCAGGTTGCCCCCGCTGAAGAGCGGAATAGCCGCCTGAACGCTGTAGGTAAGGCCCCGGTTTCGGCCCGTAGCTACGCCAAAACCACCCTGATTGTCAATAAACGTAAAGTTATACCCCGTTTGCAGGTTCACGGTGGGCTGGCGTTGCGCCCTGGCCAGCCGAATATCAATGTCGGCCACTTTGCGGTTCAGGGCCGCCACCGCCAGCAGGGGGTTGTTGCCCGCCATGCGCTCACGAATTTGGGGCAAACTCAGGCCAGGGTTGACCAGAATGGTGTCGCGCACGGCAAACTCGGTCAGGGGGTCACGTACCAGGAGGGTGTTGACCAGAATTTTAGCCGCCCGTAGGCTCTGCTCCTGCGTCAAGAGCGTCACACTGTCGGAATTGTAATCGACCTGGGCCGTGAGGTAATCTACTTTCGAGCGCGTACCGACCTCATAATTGGCTTTGGCCAGTTCGAGCCTATCGCGGGAAATATCCAGGGCCTGGCGCAGGGAGAGGAGTTGTTGCAACTGCCGCACTACGTCGTAATAGGCCGTGGCCACGTCGGCAATGGTTTGTTCCACGCCTGCCCTGGTGTTTATCTGGCTCAGGCGAACCAGTTCGCCCAGGCGTTCATAGGTGGCAAAATTGGCCAGGCCGTTAAACACCGTCCAGGTCAGGTTTATGCCGGTTTGGGTGGTTCGGTTGGCAATACCGTTCAGCACCTGCGGGGGCCGCACGTTGTCGATAAACGTCTGGTTAATGTTCTGGTTGCCGCCGTTGGTGTTTAGGTTGGCCGTGATGAGGGGGTAAAAACCGGCGTTGGCGGGCAACCGTTCGTTGCGGGCCAGTTGTTCCTGCGTTTGCAGCCCTTTTAGCTGGTAATTGCCCACCAGTGCCGCCGCAATGGCCTCGGGCAACCGGAGTTGGTCGCCCCGCTGCTGGATAAACGCATTCTTGAACGCCCGCTGCACCGGGTTCTGAAACGGCTTTTGCTGGGCAAAGGAAGGGGTCGAAACAAACAAAATGAACAAAATCAGAAGGAGCCGCATAGGGGTGAAACCGGTTAGATAAATGGAATAACGTTGTTTATGGCGGCCCTGTTAAACCAGCGCAACAATAAAAAAGAAATTGGATCTTTGTAATGTCTGATGCGCCAAATACAGCCATTCCCCATGCTGCAATTGCACCGGCGCATCGGCCTTAAACGCGAAATTACGTCAATTCTACGTGCAGTGCCCATCGGTGAAGCGCACAGACACTGAACAACAGAAAACGGCAAACGCCTTACTTTACCCCCTCAGCCAACCCAATGATCTACATTCACAGCCCCGACGCGGCCCCGGCGGGGGGCCACTATTCGCCCGCCGTGGTATACAACGGACTCGTTTACGTGTCGGGTATTCTGCCCATCACGCCTTCGGGCGAAAAACTGACCCACGCCCCGCTGTCGAGGCAGGTAGAGGTGGTGTTGGCCAACCTGCGGGCGGTGTTGGCGGCGGCGGGAAGCGGGCCACAGCATGTGCTCCAGGTACGTATCTACGTGACCGACATCGCAAACTGGACGGAGGTGAACCGGCTGTATGCCCTTTTTTTTGGCGACCATAAACCCGCCCGTGCCGTGGTGCCGGTGCCTGCCCTGCATTTTGGTCTGAACCTGGAACTGGAAGCCATTGCCCGCGTTGCCCCTTTATGATGATGATGATGATGATGATGA
>JAYUKZ010000084.1:0-1322 GCA_043763995.1 Fibrella sp. | reverse complement strand
CGCCCAACGCCAAAATTGTGATTATGAACGGCCGGGGCAACGTACCGCTGTTGTTGAATAATTAAAAGCCAGCGGGGCAGTGTATTAGTATTTGGCGTAGGCTTCGCGCACGGTCCAGGGCGGAGGCAAGCCCGGACGCGAAGCTATGCCGATGCAAGAGTTCCCCCTTCGGGGCGGTCCGACGTTTCGGCTAGGGGGCTAACCAGGCTTCCAGGGGGGTGGGCCATTGGCTCACGGTTTCGGTGGGGGTGGTGCGAAGGCCGTAGCCGTGGCCACCGGTGGGGTAGAGGTGCATTTCGGCCTTTACGCCGTGGCGCAGACAAGCCAGGTAATACCCAATGCTGTTTTCGACCGGAACGCCCGTGTCGTCCATGGAATGCACCAGAAAGGCGGGTGGGGTGGCGGCGGAGACCTGTTTTTCTGCCGAAAACCGCTCGGCCAGGCTGGAGTCGGTAGCCAACGTACCCAGCAGTTTTTCGCGGGAGCCGGGGTGGGTTTTGTCGCCGAAGGTAATGACGGGGTAGATCAGAATGGTGAAATCGGGGCGGGCGCGGGGGTCGGTTTTGGGGCCGTGGCTGGTTTGAGTGGCCAGGGTAGCGGCCAAATGCCCCCCCGCCGAAAAGCCCATCACGCCAACTTGGGTGGGGTCGAGTTGGAGAGCCGCCGCCCGTTGCCGAATCAGTTTCATCCCCTGCATGGCATCCATGAGGGGCACCTCGTGGGGCGAGGTCTGGAGGCGCGAGTCGGGTAGGCGGTATTTGAGCACAAAAGCGGTAATGCCCCGGTCAGTAAACCAGCGGGCCATGTCGGCTCCTTCGTGGCCTGATGCCAAAATCCAGTAGCCGCCACCGGGACAAATCATCACGGCCTTGCCGGGTTTGGCGGGTCGTTTGCCGGGGGCAGGGCGGTAGAGTGTCAGGGTTGGCACCTGCACGTCGCTGAGGCGGAGAATGCCCCCTTCCATCACGCTTTTTTCGGTAATCGTAGCCGATTCGGGGGTGGTCAGGGCGTTGGGTACGTTGCCCACGGGCCACAGCGGAATGATTTCGGGGGCAGGTTGCGCCATAGCGGAGGTTGCTAGAAAGACCAGGGCAGCCCAGGGTAGTGAAGAGCGGAGGAGCATAGGTACGTAGGCTAAACTGATTGTTCCGCTAGAGAAACAACGGTTTCAGCCTAAAAACCCAGGTTGCCCCCCGAACTACTCAGATGTCTACCTCGCCGGTGGTGGCCTCGTCTACGTCTGGTTTTTTGCTGCCGCGCAGTACGTCAATCAGTTCCTGCACCCGGTAGATGTTGGAATTGAGGCGGTTGCCCAGCATAAT
>JAYUKZ010000083.1:0-4605 GCA_043763995.1 Fibrella sp. | reverse complement strand
GGCTGACCCGTTGGCGGCGGCAACCGGTTTGGCTCAGGAGGGTGCTGACCAACAGGGCCACGAGTAACGGTTTATTCATATAGTTTCTGACCGGCAATTTTCTGATCGAGCCGGTCACTCACGCCGCCTTTTTGTTTGGCTAATTTCCACTGTTCCAGGGCTTTGGCCTTGTTGCCTAACTGAAACAGCGTGTCGCCGTAGTGTTCCAAAATGGTACCGCTGATGTTGGCGGGGTCGGCCTGAATGGCTTTTTCCAGAAATTGACGGGCGGCGGCATAGTCTTTCGAGACGTACAGCACCCAGGCGTGGGTGTCCAGGTACGTAGCGTTGGCGGGGTGGCGTTCGGCCAATTTGGTCGACATGGCTTTAGCGCGGGGCATATTTTCGTGGCGCAGCGACAAGAAATAGCTGTAATTGTTCAGCACACGGTCGTTGAGGGGGTCGGCTTTCAGGGCGGCTTCGTAGGCTTCGTCCGACCGGGGGTGGTCGCGGAGGCCGTTGTAGGCATCGCCCAGTTGGCCGTTTATTTCGGGCAGCATTTTGGGGTTTGTCACCAGCAGTTTGCGGCTTTCTTCCAGGGCTTCGGCGGCTTGTTGGTAATGGCGTTTGTAGAGGTGGGCCGACCCATTGGAGTACCACAGTAGCCCCTGGTTGGGAAACACCTCCAGGGCTTTTTCGGTATGCACCAAAATGCTGTCTACCTGCGCCAGTTCGCCGTCTAGTTGCACAATGGCTCCCCACACCTCATAGACCGACGGGTCGAGGCGGGCGGCGCGCACGTAGGCATCGCGGGCACCGGCCTTGTTGCCCTGTTGCATTAGCAGGTCGGCCAGCATCACTTGCGCTTTGGCATCGGCGGGGTTTTGGCGGGTCAGGTCCTGCGCCATCTGGAGGGCATTTTGCCGGGCCGACGAGTCGGTACCGGCCAGGCCAACGTACCCGGCCAGGATGCGGGCTTTCAGGCTGGCCTCCAGGTTGGGGTTGGCCAGCACTTTTTGGAGAGCCAGGCCCGACTTGGTTGCGTCGCCCTGCCGCCGGTAAATATCGGCCAGCATCATATGGGCCTGGGGGCTGTCGGGGCTAACCACCAACGCCCGTTCCAACCACGAGATAGCCAGCGGCACCCGGTCGTTGGCCAGCAGCAGTTCGGCCCCTTCGACCAGGAAATCGGGGTCGGCAGGTTCGGAGGCAATCAGTTTTTCGGCTTCGGCAATGGCGTTGTCTATCTTGTTCTGTTTGAGGTAGATACGTTGCTTTTGGCGGGTAATTTCTTCGTTCATGCCCATTGCCTTCTCCACGCGGTCGTAGGTGGCCAGGGCTTTGTCGGGTTTATCGTCGAAGAGGTAGATGGCGGCCAGTTCCACGCCGTACTCCATGGCCTGGTTTCCCTTGGCCAGCAGGGTTTCGTAGAGGGCTTCGGCTTCGGCATAGCGTTTTTGTTTCACCAGCCCTTCGGCCACCTGCAACAGGTAGTAGGTATTTTCGGGGTCAAGCTGATACGCCTTTTGGGCGGGAATCAGAGCTTCGGTGAGTTTGCCGGTTTTCACCAGGGCCAGAGCCAGAGCATACTGTGCCGCCGCGTTGGCCGGGTTTTTCTGGATCAGTTTCTCAAAAGCGGGTATGGCTTTGGTAGGTTCATCGACAATAATATACCGGTAAGCATCGGCAAACTCGGTTTCTTCGGCCACCACCTTGTCCGATTTGGTTGTGGGGCGGGCCAAAACAACGGCGGGGTCTGGCGGGGCGGTAGTGGTTTTTTGCTGGGCCAACGCTGGCGCACCGGCCAGCCAGCCCAGCCCTGGCAAGAGGCATAGCAGCAAACGGAAATAGAGCGCGGAAGCGGCCTGGAACGTACCAGAGCGGTTGTCAGTCAGTGGCATAGAGAGCAAATACAGTAGCAACGCCGGGCAGGTAAGTGGTATTGCCGGAGAAGCACCGTTACCGAACATAAACAAATGTAGGGCCAAACCGCCAAACAACCCGTTCGGGCATATGGTGGGCAATTTTTTGGCCTCCCTTTAGCGGGAGAACGGCACATAATTTGCACATGTTTGACGAGCAATGTAAGCGCCACTCATGAAGACCTATTGCCTTATTCTGCTGACGTGTTTGGGAGGAGTACCCCGTCCGGCAATGGCCCAACAGCCGCAAGCCAGCCCCGCACCCGCCCACGTGGCCACGCTTTGGGCCGACCTCACGGTGCAGATTATGACCAGGGCACCCAAAAACACACCTACCTACGGCTCCAGAGCGTTGGGCTACCTGGGCCTGACCATGTACGAAACGGCCATAGCGGCCACGGCCCGGCAGCAGTCTGTGGCTCCCTATTTGTCGGCAGGGTTGGTGGTGCCCCAGTTGCGCCACCGCCGCGCCTACTGCCCCGAATTGGCCGTAAACGCTGCCCAAGCCCATATGTTGCGGGCTTTGTATGCCTACACTGGCAGCACCGCCCGGATCGACTCGATGGCGGCGGCGGTACGGGCGCAGTATGCGGCCCGGTGCCCGGCTAAGATGGCCGAGCAGTCGGAGCAACATGGTATAGCCGTAGCCGAAGCCATTTGCCGGTGGTCGTGCCAGGACGGGGGCGACGAAGGCTACCAGCGCAATTTTCCTAAAGACTATGTTTTGGTAGCGGGAAAGGGTATGTGGACACCCCCGCACGTGGGGCAGACTACCATTAGGCTACCCATGCACCCCTCTTGGGGCCAAAATCGAGTTTTTGTGCCGGGGAATACGAGTTTGCCTATGCCGAAGCCGCTGGCGTACTCGACCGATACCGCCAGCCGCTACTACCAGGAATTCAACGAAGTATATACCCGAAATGCCAACCTGACCGAGGCCGAGCGGGAGGTGGTGATGTGGTGGGGCGACGACCCCAACCTGACCTGTTCGCCCCCCGGCCACTCGTATCATTTGGCTACACTGGCCATACGTACCAGCAACGCATCTCTGAGCAAAGCCGCCGAAACCTACGCCCGCGTGGGCATGGCTGTGGCCGATGCGTTTGTGGTTTGTTGGAAAACCAAGTTTACCTACCTGGTTGAACGCCCAGCGGCGTACATCAAAGAGCACATTGTTTCTACGGGGCCGGTCAATTACAGGCGGTGGTACCCGTTTTTTTTGGAACCGCCCTTTCCCTCGTTCTATTCGGGCCACGCCACCCAGTCGGCGGCAATGGCCACGGTGCTGACCGACTTGTACGGCGATTCATTTGCGTTTCTGGATGACACGCACGTGAGCCGCGCCCCACTGACCTATATTTACAAGAGCAAGTTTAAGACCATCAATTTTGCGCCGCGCCCCTACGCTTCGTTTTGGGCCGCCGCCCGCGAATGTGCCGAATCGCGGCTCTTGGGCGGCATTCATACCCGCTATGACAACGAGGTTGGTCTGGCCGAGGGTACCAAGATTGGCACGATGGTAAATGCGCTGCCCTGGGGCAAAAAACGGTAAACGAACAACGTACCTGGCCTTCACCCCACCCCTAGCCCCTCCCCGTTAGGGAGGGGGGCAGACTCGAAATCAGGTAATTCCTCTCCCTGAACGATAATAAGGGTTGGTCTCATCAGCAATAGTTTAAGGATTAGACTCAGAATTGGATACTCACCTTCCTAACGGGGCGGTCCCGCGTCCGGGTTATGCCGAGACTGTGCCCTACTTGTTGGTGGCGGCGTAGGCGTAGCGGAGATCGGTGAAGCTGACGCGGCCACCCAGTTGGCTCAGGGCATCGGTCAGGCTGGCGGGGCGGTCGGGGCCGAGGGTGCCGTAGATCAGGGCCAGCCGTTCGGCGGGCAGCACGGCCTCTACCGGCAACAGCCCCAGGTTGATGCACCGGGCCAAATGCGTTTCGATGGTTTGCACCGTCACCCCCCGCAACACCGCAATGTCGGCGGTTGTTTTTCCCGTTAGAAATAGCGTCAACGTAGCTTCGTAGACTGGTTTTTTGGTGTCTTTGGCCGTTTGGCGTGGGGCATCGCGGGCGCGGGCAAAGGTGTTGGCTCCGGTGGGTGGTGGCCCGGCGGGGCGGCCATCGGGTGGGTTACGGGCAATAATATCGAGCAGTTCGGGGCCGATTCGTTTAGCTTTAGCCTTCCCGATGCCCTTTATTTTGGCAATCTCGTCCAGCGTTTCGGGGCGTTTGGTGGCGATCTCGGTCACGGTTTGCTGGCCCATAATGAAGTAGGCGGGGCTGTTGTGCTCTTCGGCCATGCGGTTGCGCCATTTCAACAACTCGAAATACAGGTTGCTGGGCCGGTCGTTGCGGTCGCCCATGGCGGGGCGGCTGAAATTGGGGCCGTTTTCGGGCTGGGTACGTTCGTTCTTGCGCCGTTTGGGGATGAACGACAGTTCGGCGCGGTGGCGGGCCTGTTGGTGGGCCAGGGCATCGAACCCCTCGGCGCAGGTAGTGAAACAGGCCAATTTACTAAATAACTCCTTTTCCAGTTCGTCGGCGGCTTCCAGCAAATCGGTCCGTACCTGTTTGTTGTCGGTTTCGGTAGGGCAGTCCTGCACCATCGGCAGCAGTTCGTTGGTAATTAAATCCTGAAAATAGGTGGCTCCTTTGCCTATACGTACCTGGAGGTCGGCGTTGGCATCGGGCAGGGC
>JAYUKZ010000082.1:0-17791 GCA_043763995.1 Fibrella sp. | reverse complement strand
TGGCGGTGCAGGCCGACCCGCGCCCGCTCTACCGCGCCAACCGCGCCTACCTGCTCACGCGCCTCGACCGCCCCGCCGAAGCCGAAGCGGATGCCGATTTTTTACTGGCCCAGGACCCCGCCAACACGCTGGCCCTGACCATAAAAGGCACCGCTTTGGTGAAAAAAAACCAGCCTACCGCCGCCCTCACCTACCTCAAGCAAGCCTACGCCCTCGACTCAACGTACCTGAACGCGGTGGCCAACCTGGGGTCGGCCTACTTTACGGATAAGCAGTATGCCGAAGCGGCGCATTTCTACCGAAAAGCGTTGCGCCTGTCGCCCAACAACCCGCTGTTTCTGACCAACTTAGGGGCGGCGTATTTGCAAAACAAGCAGTATGCCGAAGCTGCCGCCACCTGCCAACAGGCCATTTTGGCCCAACCCCAAAACGGCCAGGCCCACCTGTTTGCCTGTTACGCCCTCCACAAAACCGGCCACCGCGACCAGGCCCGGCAGATGGCCACCCGCGCCCGCCAACTGGGCCAAACCCTCGACCCCCGCGTGGCCCTGGCCCTCTGATACGAGCCAGGTATGTTGGCGCACTGCCTGATTCCTGCCTACTTTTGCGGGGCTATTTTTTCATCGGCCTGCTCCGGCTTCTATGGCTTTCGACCCCGCTGACTCTCTTTTGCCCGCCCACGAGGGCTATTTTTTTCCTGCCGAATGGCACCCGCACGTAGCCACCTGGCTCACCTGGCCCCACACCGAAGCCTCCTGGACACGCGACCGGCTGGAGAAGATGATGCCCGCCTACCTGGCCTTCAGCATGGCCATTTCCGACAGCGAGCCGGTCTGTATCATCGCCCACAACGAAATCATTATCCAGCAAGCCCGGATGCGCCTGCTCATGGCCGGGGCCGATATGGCGCGAATTACCCTGCTGCCCATCGCGGCCAACGATTCGTGGTGCCGCGACCACGGCCCGGCGTTTCTGATTAACCCGGCCAAAAAAACCCGGCTCATTGTGAACTGGGGCTACAACGCCTGGGGGGGCAAATACCCGCCCTACGACCGCGACGACCTGATTCCCGCCGCCGTGGCCCACTACCGAAAGCTGGACTATGTGACCCCCGGAATTATTATGGAGGGCGGCTCGGTAGAATTTAACGGGGCCGGAGCGTTGCTGACCAGCCGTGCCTGTCTACTCAACAAAAACCGCAACCCCCACCTCAATCAGCAACAGATTGAGACGTACCTGCGGGATTTTTACGGCGTGGAGCAGATTTTATGGGTCGAAGACGGCATTGTGGGCGACGACACCGACGGGCATATTGACGATACGGTGCGCTTTGTGAACGAAGACACCGTGCTGGCCGCCGTGGAACACAACCCCGCCGACGCGAACTACGCCCCTTTGCAGGAGATCCACCACGAGCTTCGGCAAATGCGTTTGCTCAACGGCAAACCGCTCAACATCATCGAGTTACCCATGCCCAGCCCGGTCATCAGCGACGGGCTGCGGCTACCGGCTTCCTACGCCAACTTCCTCATCACCAACACATCGGTCATTGTGCCCACCTTCCGTTGCGCCGCTGACCAACCCGCTTTGGACATCATCGGGGCCTGTTTCCCTACCCGAAAAATCGTCGGCATCGATTCCACCGAAATCGTTTGGGGCCTGGGCAGTTTTCATTGCCTGAGCCAGCAGGAACCGGCGGTTTAGGAGGGCGAACAGAGGGGCGTTAACGTGTTGATTGTCGGCGTATTATATTCGGCGTATTTGAATCGGCGCATTGTTTATCGGCGTATCAGCATCGGCCCAGGGCGGAGGCAAGCCCGGACGCGGGACCGCCCGCCCCTACAATTTGACCCCCGAAACAAGTGGTTAATTGGAGTAGTGATGGCATTGTAGGGGCGGGCGGTCCCGCGTCCGGGCTTGCCTCCGCCCTGGGCCGTGTCCGATACGCCAAATACGATACGCCGATGCCAATTCCGCCGCAACACCGCCACCCATCCAGGTACGTTACCCTACACCACTTCCTCCACCAATCCCGTTTCGGCCACACCAACGGTTTTTTTATCATCGAAAAACAGGATGAACAAAACCAGTACCCCGGCGGCGATGGCGGCGGGAACCAGCCAAATGTTGAGCCACTGTTTCACCCCGTTCAGGGTGTAATAATCGGCCACGAGGCCCGCCAATTTAGAGCCGATGCCCATGCCGATGCCGTAGGTGGCCAGCGTAATCAGCCCCTGCGCCGACGATTTGATGCGGGCACCGGCTTTGGCATCGGTGTAAATCTGGCCCGTGACAAAGAAAAAATCGTAACAAACGCCGTGGAGCAGAATGGCCAAAAACAGCATCCACTCGCCCACGTTGCCGCCGTAGCCGAAGCACAGGAACCGCATAATCCAGGCCAACAGGCCCACCAGCAGCATTTTCTTGATACCCAACCGGGGGTAGGCCACCGGAATCAGCAGCATAAAGACCACCTCCGAGACCTGCCCCAACGACATTTTGTTTTCCACGAAGGTCATGCCCGAATCGGTGAGGGCGGGGTTGGCCAGGGCGTAGTAGAACGAGAGCGGGATGCAGATCAGCACCGACGAAATGAAGAACACGACGAACGAGCGGTCGCGAAAAAGCTGGAAAGCATCCAGCCCCAGCACCTGCCCCAGCGTGGGGTTGGGCGCGGCGGGGTTGGGCGGCGTATTCGGCAGAAAAAACGCGAACACCCCCAGCAGCACGGACGTACCCAGGGCCAGTTGAAAAATAAACACCGTGCCGCCCAGGTTCAGGGTACCAATCAGGTTGGAGACCACGATCCAGCCCACCGTGCCCAACACCCGCACACCGGGAAACTGCGTTTCGGGCGTGGCCATTTGGCGCATGGCGATGGAGGCACTCAGGGCCAGGGTGGGCGCAAAGGTGAGACAGTAGGCCAGAATGAGCCAGAAAAACCGGTCAGGATCGGTGGTTTGGGTCAGGAAAAAGAGTACCCCCGCACCCAGCAAACACAGCACCCCCAGCACTTTTTGCGCCGCGAAATACCGGTCGGCAATTAGCCCCACAAAGAACGGCGAGATAAGCATGGCCAGCGAAAACGCCACGTAGGCGTTGCCCACCTGATTGCCCGTGGCGTGGAGGCCTGTGAAGAGGTATTTGCTCATTTGCCCATACCAGGCACCCCACATAAAAAATTGCAAAAACATCAGAGCAGACAAGCGAAAGCGGGTGTCGGTAGACATCAGGTACGTTAGGTTAAACAGCTATCTCGATCAATAGAGGCTCAATCTAACAAAAAACCCGGCAGGGGCATCAGCCACCTGCCGGGTTCCAAACCGTTTACCCGCGCAATCTAGACGCGGCTGCGGTTGGTCATGCCTTTGATGAGGGCGGCAATGCCAAGCAAAATTACGGCTCCCAAAGAGGAAGTCAGAATGGCATCGAGTATGCCGGCCGATTTGCCAAAAATCAGCCCACCCACTACCCCGCCGGCAATACCCAGCAGAATCTGGATTGGCAACGAGAATGAGAAGCGTTTGAAGAGCAGATCGGCCAGCCAGCCAGCCACAGCACCCACCAGAATTGAGGTCAAAATACCCATGATCGTTTTTTTGTTTGACGTTGAACTTGATTGAAACAGCTACATAACGGGTTTATCCGGCAAGTTGTTTAGTAGCTGCAACCATATGCCCGGCACTTGTTGGAACAAACCGCCTCCCGAAAGCCGTATCTTTACCTCATGATTTTGGAACCGCAACCAGACCAACGTACCCAGGCACTGCCCGTGATGGAAGCCTTCTACACGGTGCAGGGCGAAGGCACCTTTGCCGGGCGGGCGGCCTATTTTATCCGGCTTGGCGGTTGCGATGTGGGCTGCCATTGGTGCGACGTGAAAGAGTCGTGGTCGGTGGAGGCACACCCCCGGCGCAGTGTGGACTGGGTAGTGAGCCAGGCCCTGGAACACCCCGGCAGGCTGGCCGTGATTACCGGCGGCGAACCGCTCATGCACGACCTGACGGGGCTTACCCACGCGCTGCAACAGGCTGGTTTTCAGACCAATATCGAAACGTCGGGCGTGTATCCCGTGTCGGGGTCGTGGGACTGGGTTTGCTTTTCGCCCAAAAAATTCAAGCCCCCCCACCCCACTATTTTTGAGCGGGCAGACGAGCTGAAAGTCATCATCTGCCACCCCAGCGATTTTGCCTTTGCCGAATCGTTCCGGCCAACCCTTCGGCCCCAATGCCGGTTAATCCTCCAACCGGAGTGGAGCCGTTCAGACGAAATGCTGCCCCGAATCGTTGAGTACATAAAGCAGCATCCACAGTGGCAGATTTCGTTACAGACGCACAAATTCATGCAAATTCCTTAGCCCGCTGCCCGTTCCCGGCACGGGCAAAAACGGGGCTGGCCCGGCTGGTTTTTTGGGGTATCATCAGTTTACTTTCCAGTACCGTTTGCCCGGCGCAGACCAAAAAATCGGTTGATCTGTTCGAGCAGGGGATGCGCCTTTTCGTGGAACGCAAAGCCACCGAGGCCATTCCGTTCTTCCAACAGGCTCTGATTCAGTCGCCTACGTACCTGGACGCGCAACTTCGGCTGGGTCAGGCGTATGAGTTCACCAACCGCCCCCAACAGGCCCTGGCCACGTACCAGGCCACGCTGGCCACCCAACCCAACCCGGCACAAGCGGCCATTGCCTACCAGGGGGCCTCGCAGTTGCTGATGCGACGGGGACGGTATGCCGAGGCCATCCCGTTGCTGGAACGCTTCGCCACCACCTTCGCGCCCGAATCGGCAAAGGGGAGGCAGGTGGCGCGGCTGTTGGCCACGGCCCGCTACGGGCAACAAGCCGTGGCCAACCCCGTGGCGGTGGTGCCCCAACCCGTGGCCCCGGCCCTGAACGTGGGCGAATCGCAGTATTTTCCGGTGCTGACCGCCGACGAGCAGACGATGGTCTTCACGATGGTGAAACCCGAAGGCGACGAAGACCTGATGACCGCCACCTGGCTCCCCAACGGCGGCTGGCAACCGCCCGTAACCCTCTCAACCAACATCAATTCGCCCGACAACGAAGGCACGGCCACCCTCTCGGCAGACGGGCGGTTGCTGGTCTTCACGGCTTGCCAAACCGGGGCGCGGCAGGGCTTCGGCGGCTGCGATTTGTTCAGTAGCCAAAAAACCGGCACCGTCTGGAGCCAACCCGTGAACATGGGCGCGGCCATCAACACCCGCAATTTTGAATCGCAACCCAGCCTCTCTGCCGACGGGCGGCAACTGTATTTTGTTTCTGACCGGCCCGGCGGCGTGGGCCAACGCGACATCTGGCGCAGCACCCTCGACGCAACCGGCAACTGGGGAGAACCCACCAACCTGGGCAAACCCGTGAACACGCCCTTTGAAGAAGCCTCGCCGTTTTTGCACGCCAACGGGCAGGTGCTGTTTTTTGCCTCGCAGGGGCACCTGGGCCTGGGTGGCTACGACCTGTTTCTGAGCCGCCTTCAGCCCGACAGCAGCCGCACCCCCGCCTGGAACACGCCCACCAACCTGGGCTACCCCATCAACAACGCCGACAACCAGGCCGCGCTATTCGTGACCGCCAACGGCACCAAAGCCTATTATTCATTTGAAGAACAAAAAGACGGCGTTTCCCAAAAATCCAGAATTTACAGCTTCGAGTTGCCCGCCGCGCTGCGGGAACAGGTACGTCCGGTAAACTACCTGAAGGGCACCGTGACCAATATTCGGACGGGAAAACCCCTGCCCGCCACCCTGGATTTGATGGACCTGAGCACCAACAAAACCGTATCGAAAGTGGCGGCAGACCCCCAAACGGGGCAGTATGTGGCCGTTTTGCCCGCCGGGGGCGACTATGCGCTGTATGTCAGTGCGCCGGGGCATCTGTTCAAAAGCCTGTCGTTTAATTATACCGATAAAACTTCTGCCGAAACAGGCATGGGCCGGGGGCTGCTGCTCGATGCCGCGCTGGAACCCCTGGAAACCACCAGCCGCGAAACGCTCAATAACTTGTTTTTTGAATCGGGTCGGTACGAACTGACCGCCAAATCGGTCACGGAAATTCAGCGGCTGGCGCAGTTTCTCACCCTGAACCCCACCACGCGCATTGAAATTGCGGGCCACACCGACGACCGGGGCGTTCCCGCCGCCAACCTGGAACTGTCGCGCAAACGGGCGCAGACGGTGGTAGACTACCTGGTGCGGCAGGGCATTACTCCGGCGCGGCTGGTGGCGGTGGGGTTTGGCAAAACACGCCCCGCCGTGAAAGGCACCACCGACGAAGCCCGTCAACAGAACCGGCGAATCGAGTGGCGGGTGTTGTAGCGATAGTATGGCCCGGACGTGTTTTCTTTGCGGCCAAACCAGCCCCCGCGCCGTGTCGCCTTTCACCATCGAAACCCGCCCCCTCGACCCGCTGGAGGGCACCTCGCCCCTGACGGACTACATCCTGACCAACCCCGCCACCGGCGAATGGGCCAAGATTTTGCCCAGCCACGGCGGCATGTTGCGGCAACTAGTGCTGCGCCACGCCAACACCCGGTACAGCGTCATCAACAGCCCCGCTTCGCCCCAAGCTCTGCTGGCCGACGAGACCTACGCCAGCGCGCTACTTTACCCCTTCCCCAGCCGAATTGAACACGGCACGTATGTTTTCGACGGCACTACTTACACCCTGCCCCTCAACGAACCCCTGCGGCAAAACGCTCTTCACGGGCTGGTTCACACCAAACCGTTTACGGTCGTTGACCACGAAGTTACGCCCCACCACGCCCGCCTCACCCTTTGCCACGAGTATGACGGACACGTACCTGGCTACCCGTTTCTGTTTGCGCTCACCGTGACGTATACCCTTGCGAATGAGGGACTTACGCTGGCTTTTGAAGCTCTCAACACCGGCGCGGCTCCCTGCCCGGCGGCGTTTGGCTGGCACCCGTACTTCTCGCTCAACAAAACGCCGCTCGACGAACTGACCCTGCACCTGCCCACCCAAACCGAGGTGGTACTGGACGAACGCCTGATTGCCACCGGCACAAAAGCCGTTGATGCTCATCGCCACGGAGCTTTTTCGCTTAAAAATATCGAGTTGGATACCCCGTTTTTGGTCGAGACTAGCAACCCGTCGGTGCCGAAAAACGGTGTAACTGTGCTGGCCTGGCCCGCAGAGAATGTTTCGTTGGCTCTTACGCAAAGTGCCTCGTTGGGCTACGTGGTGGTCTACACGCCGGGGCGGCGCGACAGCATCGCCATTGAACCCCAAACGGCCAATGTCAACGCCTTCAACAACCACGAGGGCCTTTGTGTGCTGGCACCGGGCCAGAGATTGGCGGGGCAGATGGCCGTTACTTTGCAATGAGCCGGAAGTTGAGTAGGTTTAGAAGTTTTATGCCAACTCATCCATGACCGCCTATTCCGCACTTCTTCATAAACTAAACCTCCCCTATCCCCAGCCGTTTGCCCCGGCGGCGGCCTTCCGCAAAGCCCTCACGGCGGGGGCGTTTGTGGCCTTGCTCAACCTGGTGTTTCAACCCTTTGGACTGGCCGCGTATCAGCATTCTCACAAGCCGTGGGTGCTGACAGGGTTTGGGGTGCCGGTGGTGTTTTGGGTCACCATGTTGGGCGTGGTACTGCCCTGGGCGTGGCCCCGCTTTCGGTATCAACAACGGCAAAACTGGTCGGTCTGGAAACAACTGCTGGCCAATAACCTCATCACCGTCTTCATTACCGCCACCATCTACGTGTATGCCCGGTGGGTGGGGTTCGCGCCCTTTGCCTCCGTGACGTACCTGGTCGTTTGCTCGTTCAGCTTCGCTATGCTGGTGAGCCTTTTCTTCGTTTTTTCCGACCACAACGCCCGCCTTTCCGAGTCCGACCGGCGGGCCACGCAGGAGTCGGCAGACCTGAAGTTGCTGCTGCGCGAAAGCCACCACCGGATGCGCAACCACCTCCAGGTCATTGCCTCGGTGCTACGGCTGCAAACCAACTCCGTCACCGATGCCAAAGCACTGGACGCGCTCCGCACCAGCGAAAAAAGGCTGGAATCCATTGCCATTTTGCACGAAAAACTCTACCAGAACGAGAACGTGAGCCAGGTAGATTTGTGCGGCTACCTCGAAGAGCTTACCCGGATTGTGGCCCGCCACCACGCCGAACTGATCCCCAACGTGGCCATCCGGGTGCAGAACCGGGCGGCCATCAGCGTCTCGCTGGATACCGCCGTGCCGCTGGGGCTGATTGTTAACGAACTGATAACCAACTCGTTCAAGCACGCCTTTGTGCACATGGATCAGTGCGTGATTGATTTGATTCTGGATCAGGCCGACGACGGGCGGCACCGGCTCACCATTCGCGACAACGGGCCGGGCGTACCCGGTGGGCTGAACCCGGCGGGCAACGGCACCTCGTTGGGGTTGCGGCTCATCAAGGCCCTGACCCAGCAACTCCGGGCGCAGTTGAGCTACCGCCACAATGGCGGGGCCGAATTTGTGGTTCAGTTTTGAGTGTGCCCCCGCCGCGCCGAATTTTGGGGCACAAGGCGTACCTTTACGAAGCCAAAATACCCCCTTGCCCATGTTCAATTTAGCTGCCTTGCTCCGCCCCCACATTGCCGCCCTCACGCCCTACTCCTCGGCGCGGGACGAGTATTCGGGTACGGAAGGCGTGTTTCTGGATGCCAACGAAAACGCCCTCGGCTCGGCCCTGCCCCCCGCCCTCGCCCACGGCTACAACCGCTACCCCGACCCCCACCAAACAGCCCTGAAAGCCCGGTTGGCCCCGCTGAAAAGCGTTCGGCCCGACCAGATTTTTCTGGGCAACGGCTCCGACGAACCCATCGACCTGCTCATTCGGGCCATGTGCCGCCCCGGTCAGGATCATGTGCTGCTGCTGCCGCCCACCTACGGCATGTACGAGGTATCGGCCCGCCTCAACGACGTGGCCATTCGGCGGGTGCCGCTGCTCACGCCCGCCTACCAACCCGATTTGCCCGCCGTGCTGGAGGCCATTGATGCCCACACGAAACTAATTTTCATCTGTTCGCCCAACAACCCGTCGGGCAACCTCATCCACCCGGCGATTATTGAGGCAATCCTGACCGCCGCCAAAACCGCCGTGGTGGTCATAGACGAAGCCTACATCGATTTTGCCGACCAACCTTCCTGGACAACGTATCTGGACACCTGCCCCAACCTGGTGGTGCTCCAAACGTTTTCCAAAGCCTGGGGTTTGGCCGCGCTTCGGCTCGGTATGTGCTTCGGCTCGCCCGATCTGATTCGGGTGCTCAACGTCATCAAACCACCCTACAACATTTCGGCCCCTACCCAAACCCTGGCCCTGGAAGCCCTGAAGCAGGTGGCCGAAAAAGACGCGATGGTGGCCCAAATTCGGCAGGAACGCGCCCGACTGGCTTCCGCCCTGCGGCAACTGCCCACCGTGGAAGAAGTCTTCGCTTCGGAAGCTAATTTTCTGCTCGTCCGCTTCGCCGATGCCCGTGCCACGTTCCGCCAACTGACTGACTACAAAGTTATTGTCCGCGACCGGTCGGCGGTGATTCGGTGCGAAGACTGCCTCCGTATCTCGGTGGGCACCCCCGCCGAAAACGCCCGTCTGCTGGCCGTGCTAACGTACCTGGCGAACCCCACCGCCGCCCAACCCATACCCGAACTGGCTCACTAACGCCTTTATTTAATCTCCGTCACCGCCCCCCTAACCCATGCTTCGTATGCGCCGTTTGTTTTTACTCTCTATCCTGTTTGCGGGCCTGGCCCTTCCCCACCGGGCTGCGGCCCAATACAACAACTGGGCCTTCGGGCTACGGCTGGGCGAGCCGTCGGGCATTAATATTCGCAAATATTTCAGCGAAAACCATGCCTTCGACCTCAACGTGGGTACGTATGGTGGTCTCTACGGCAACGTCCGCGACTACCGCAGTGGCCGTTATAAATCCGTAGGGTACATGGTGCAGGGGCACTACCTGTGGCACAACCGGGTGTTGGGCAACGACAACCTGCGGGGCTACTACGGTTTTGGCGGGCAAGTAAACAGCCGCCCCTATTATCCCGATCAGTTTTCGGCCACCAATGCCTACGTGAGCACCATCTCGCTGGGCGGCTCGGCGGTGGCGGGCCTGGAATATTTCGTGCCCGACAAACCCTACTCGTTCTTCCTCGAACTGGGTGTCTACGCCGAAGTAATCCCCGCCCCGCTGTTCCTCAACGTCAACACGGGGTTAGGCATCCGGTTTAATTTGTAGGGGATTTTTGGGGGTGATTTCAACACCGTTTCGGCTACTTCCAATAATTTCAACACATGGGCAAACAAGTTAGCCAATACGACAAGATTTTTAAGGAAAATATTGAGGCCGTTATTCCGAACTTGATGCAAAACGTCCTGGGTATCACGGCGGTCGAGTCGGAAGAACTGCCGGATGATCTGCAACACACTAAAGAGCGCAAGCCTGATGTGCTGAAGAAAATCACGGACACAGCGGGTAACACATACGTATTGCAAATTGAGTTCCAGGTGGCCGACGAGCCAAAGATGGTCTACCGGATGGCTGAGTACTACATTATGCTGGAGCGCAAATACGAGTTACCTGTTCGACAATTCGTACTTTTCCTGGGTTCAGCTAAGCCTCAGATGGCTACCCGGCTAGACAGCCTCAGCCTACAGTATGGTTTCTCGCTTATCTCGTTTTCTGACCTCGATTATCAGCTTTTCCTGCGTTCGTCGCGACCGGAAGAGGTCGTTTTGGGCATTCTTGCCAACTTTCAGGATAACCAACCCGCGTCGGCTCTACGGCAGATTATCAGGCGGATAGAGGAAACGACGGTGGGCGATTTAGCGTTAAAAAGGTATTTCAATCAGTTGCGCGTGTTGGCGCAATTGCGTAGCTTGGGTGTAAAATTAAAAGAAGCCATGGACAGCATCGCACAGTATATCAACGAGGAGAAGGACGTGCTCTACCTGCGGGGACAGGACAAAGCCAGAGAACAGGAGCAAATCAAGTTCGTCACGAATCTCCTGCTGCATTCCGATTTTTCCGTTCAGAAAGTAGCCGAATTGGCCGTGGTGTCTGTTGACTTTGTTTTGGAGATCCAAAGAAAGTTATCAAGCAGATAAACTGTATTCCGTCTTCCTCGAACTGGGTGTCTACGCCGAAGTAATGCCCGCCCCGCTGTTCCTCAACGTCAACACGGGGTTAGGTATCCGGTTTAATTTGTAGACTACCTGGTACGTCGGTCTTTAACTGCTTATGTTCAACGTATATAGTGCATCGGCGGGGTCAGGAAAAACGTACACCCTGACAAAAGAATACCTCCGGCTGGCACTCTCGGAAGGGCACACCCTGACCAACCCGCCCAGCGCGTTTAAACCGAATTACTTTCGGCGTATTCTGGCCATCACGTTTACCAACGCGGCGGCCAACGAGATGAAAGAGCGAATTCTGCGCGAGTTGAAACGCATTTCGGGCATGCCCCCCGACTGGCCCGACTTGCCTACCCTAGAGGCGCAGCCCGATACCGGTTTTCTGATCGATCTGACCCGTTCGCTTATGGCTACGCCCCCTACCGCCGAGGTGCCGCTGGCGCAAGTAAAGGAAGTGCAACGGCGGTGTAAGCAGTTGTTCAAAGCCATTCTGCACCGCTACTCCGATTTTTCCGTCACTACCATCGACTCCTTTACCCAACGGCTGGTTACGGCCTTTACCGACGAACTGGGGCTACCCTATTCCTTCGAGGTGGAGATGGACACGCAACTGGCCCTGGAACTGGCCGTTGATAGTTTGGTTGAGCGCGTGGGGGCCGACGATATGACCGAACTGACGGAGGTGCTCCACGAAATTTTTGCCGACACCGCCGTTGACGGGGGTAGCTGGCGGGCCATCACCACGTCGCTGCAAGAGTTCGGCCAAGTGCTCACCTCCGACCAGCATTACGAGGCCGTGGGGCGCATTACGGCCCTGACCCCCGCCCAGGTACGTGCCGTTCGGCAAAAAATCCAGGCGTTCGAGCTGGCGGCCACGGGGCGCATTCAGGGCCACGCCCGGCAAGCCATGACCGGGATGGCTGACGCAGGGCTAGACAGTACCAGTTTTAAATATGGCGGGAGTGGAATTGGAGGATTTTTTAAGGCGATAGCCGAGGGGGACACGTTCAAGGAACCGGGCAAAAACGTCCAGAAAACCGTTGCCGATCAGGATTGGTATGGCAGCAAAATAACTGCCCCCACCAAACAACGCATCGACGCGCTGATGCCCGACCTGATGGCCTGTTACGAGGGCATCCGCCATGAGCAAACCACCACCGGTATGCAGGTGGCCCTCTACGCCGACATTCAGAAACACCTCCAGAAAATGGCCTTGCTGGCCCAAATTCGCGACGAGTTTGTGACCCTCTTGCGGCTAAACAACCAGGTGCATATTTCCGAATTTAACAAACGAATAAAGGCCATCGTGGAGACCGAACCCGTGCCGTTTTTGTTTGAACGGCTGGGCAGCAAATACAACCATATCCTGATCGACGAGTTTCAGGATACGTCGCAGCTTCAGTTTGCCAACCTGATGCCGTTGATCGAAAACGCCCTCAGCAGCGGCCACGACAACCTGGCCGTGGGCGACGGAAAACAAGCTATTTACCGGTTTCGGGGCGGCGACATGGACCAGATTGTGGCCCTGCACACCGGAGACATGGAAAGCCTGCAACGCCAGCACGGGCCTGAAACCTGGACCGCCGAACGGCTGAATACGCTCAACGGCCTGATTCAACCCCAAAAGCTGGAGTCTAATTTTCGGTCGGCAAAGCCCATTGTGGCGTTCAACAATGCGTTTTTCAGCGAAGTGGCCCGGCACTGCGGTACCGACGACGTTCGGCTGGGCAGCGTGTACGACGCGCTGGAGTCGTTCCACCAGATACCCGCCCCCCACGCGGCAGAGACAGCCCATATCCAGATCGATTTTATCCAGGCCGACGACCTGCCCGACAAGCAGGAACTCCCCGCCCTGATGGTGGCCCGCACGGTGGCGCACATCCGGCAGGCGTTGGCCGAAGGGTATACGTACCAGGACATTGCGGTGCTGTTTCGGAAAACAAAAGAGGCCAAACTGGTGGCCAACGAACTGAACCGGCAGGGCATTCCGCTGGTCTCTGCCGATTCGCTGTCGCTGCGATACTCCGACCCAATCCGGTTTTTGGTGGCGTTGCTGACCATGATTTGCCGCCCCGGCCAACCCGCCCTGCGCTACGAAGTGCTGTACCTCTACCATTTGGTGGTGCATCACCGCGTACCTACCGACGCGCAAACCGAAGAACTGCGGGACGTGGCTGACTCGAAGGAAGAGTTTCCGGTCTTCGACTACCTGGGCCAGCAGGGCTACACCATTCAGGCCCTGCCGCTGGCCCAACTCACGGTCTATGAATTGACCGAACGCCTGGCCCACCTGTTCCGGCTTTTCGACCAACCCCACGACCACCCATTTTTGTTTCGGTTTCTGGACGAAATTCTGACGTTTTGCAGCCGACAGAGTGGGCACCTGGCCGATTTTTTGCGCTACTGGGAAACCGCCCGCGACAAGGTGTCGGTGAGCGAGGGGGGAGCTACCAACGCCGTCACCATTCAGACCATCCACAAAGCCAAAGGGCTGGAATACCCCGTGGTCATTGTGCCCTTTGCCAACTGGTCGTCGGAGCCGCATAACAACAGCCAAATTTGGGTTGACCTCCAGGACGTACCTACGCCCGAACTGAGCATTATCCGGCCCGACGGTACCGAGGGGCGGCTCCTCAACGCGCAGATTCCGCTCACGGCCCGGATGAAAACCATGCCCCACGCGGTGGCCCACCAACACGCCGAAGAACTAAGCCGCACCCTGCTCGAAAACATCAACCTGCTTTACGTGGCCTTTACCCGCCCCACCCAGCGGCTGTATGTGCTGGCGGCGGAAACGAAACGGGATAAGTTGGGCGTGGCGACCTGGCTACGGCAATTTTTGGCAAGCAAAACTGCCGTTGATGCCGTTTCTACCCACGAAATGCCCTGGCAGAAAACCATCCTAACCGAGCAGACATCCACCTCGGCAGATACTCATTCGACAACCGAAAAAGCACAAGAAAATGTTGATCTTCAAGCATTTAGCACCGGAACTCGCGGGCAGGATATGCAGTTGCGGCGCATGGCCGAGCGCGTGTTCGACACCCGAACCTTCGAGCAGCACCGCGAACGCGACCGTAAACTGTGCGCCGCCCTGAGCCTGATTAAAGGCCAAGATTGTCTCGCCAAAACCTTGGACAGGCTGGTGCGCGAAGGACTGATTCGGGCCGTGGAAACCGACGACCTGCACACCGGGCTGCTGGCCATTGTGACCCACCCCGACCTGGCCGATGCCTTCGGCTACGACCGCCGCATTGACACCGACCGCACCATTCTGGCCCGCAAACAAGCCAAAGGTGCCCCCCACCGCGTGGTGCATTGCCCCGACGGACGGGTGTTGCTGGTGCAATATGAAAGCCTCCCCGACGCGGGGGCCGAAAAACCGATCTCGTTTTTGCCCGCCTTCATCAGCCTCTACACCGAAATGGGCTACCCCCGCGTGGAAGGGCGCGTGGTGTGGCTCGGCAACGTACCTGTGGTAGAACACGTATGAAAAAAAGTATCCTCTTCCTCTGGTTAAGCCTTACCCTCACGGCCCGCGCCCAGCCTACCGCCAACTCGCTTACGGCCACGGCCACGGCCCGGCCCGACTACGTCTCGCCTTACCGCCTCCGCACCAGTCTGGAAATTAGTCTGTTGGGCGCGGGCGGGCTGACCTACGGCGCGGCCTACGCCTTCAACCGCAGTTTGCAGCCCCTCACCCCGGCCAGCGTGGCGCAACTGAACCCCGCCGCCGTGAGCGGGTTCGACCGGTCGGCCCTGAGCCGGTATTCGCCCAACGCCAACCGCCTCAGCGACCTGACCCTGGGCGCAGGCGTGGGCCTTGCGGGAGTGGTCATGCTCACGGCCCGCCCCACCGACGCGCTGCGTAAGCCCCTGCTGAAGAGCGAGTTAATGACCATCGGGGTAATGTATGCGGAGACTATGTTGCTGACCAACGGGCTGAAAAGTGCCGTAAAAAACGCCGTGGAACGTACCAGGCCCTATGCCTACAACCCCGCCGCGCCGTTGGAAGATAAACTCGACAAAGACACCCAACGGTCGTTCTATTCGGGCCACGCCGCCAACGCCTTCGCCACGGCGGTGTTTGCCGCCGAAGTTTACTACCACTATCATCCCCGGTCGCGGGGGAAAGCGTGGGTTTGGACGGGGTCGTTGGGGTTGGCCACGGGCACGGCCTACCTCCGCTACCAGGCCGGGCAGCACTTCCCCAGCGACCTGCTGGTGGGGGCGGCGGTGGGGTCGTTGGCGGGCTGGGGCATCCCGAAATTGCACCAAAACCGGGCGGGAAAACCACGGGCTTTCTGGCGCAACGCCACCCTCTCGCCCTGGAGCAACGGCCTGGCTAGTGGCGTATACCTGCGCTGGAATGTTTCGGGCCAAAGTATTGTAAATTAGTAGCCATGACCAAGATTTCTGACCATATCCGCCAAGCCAGCGGAAAACCAATTTTTTCCATCGAAGTGATTCCGCCCGTCAAAGGCGAAACCCTCAAAAGTCTGCTCGACAACATTGAGCCGCTGATGGACTTTAAGCCGCCCTTTATTGACGTTACCTACCACCGCGAAGAGTACATTGAACAACCCCAGGCCGACGGGTCCATCCGCAAAATTGTGACCCGCAAACGGCCCGGCACAGTGGGTATCTGCTCGGCCATCATGCACCGGTTTGGCGTTGACCCCGTGCCGCATGTGCTCTGCGGCGGCTTTTCGCGGGAAGAAACCGAAGATTTTCTCATCGACCTGCACTACCTCGGCATCGACAATGTGCTGGCCCTGCGCGGCGACCCGGCCAAGCCCTTCAAGACCTTTAAAGCCAAAGATAACGGCTACTCCTACGCCAGCGAACTGGTAGAACAGGTGGCCAACATGAACCGGGGGCACTACCTCCACGAAGAAGCTACGGCCCTGGCTCCCAGCAACTTCTGTCTGGGTGTGGCGGCCTACCCCGAAAAACATTTTGAGGCTGAAAACCACGACATCGACTTCGACTACCTGAAACAGAAAGTTGCCAAAGGGGCCGACTACATCGTGACCCAAATGTTTTTCGACAACGCCCGCTACTTCGATTTTGTGGCCCGGTGCCGTCAGCACGACATTCACATACCCATTATTCCGGGCCTGAAACCCATCAGCACCAAAAAACAACTCGACATTCTGCCCCGCCTCTTCCACCTCCAGATGCCCGCCGACCTGGTTGCCGCCGTAACCGCGTGCGAAACCGACGCGCAGGTACGTCAGGTGGGCGTGGAATGGAGCATTCAGCAGTGCCGCGAACTGATGGCCGCCGGGGCACCCGTGCTGCACTTCTACACCATGGGCAAAGCCGATAACGTGCAGAAAGTGGCGCGGGAATTGTTCTAGGAGTCACTTTGCCCCCCGCCCTAAAGGGAGCCTTGCTTGCGCCTAAGTTGGCTTTCGCTCAAGCAAGGCACCCTTCAGGGCGGGGGCGGTCCCGCGTCCGGGCTACGCCGTATTGATTTTGGTAGGCCATTCAGCACATGTCCCTTCGTGCAGCCAACAACTCGTCAATCACCCCGATTACTTGCCGCGCCCGGTCTTCATAATCACTTCCGCTCACAACCACGTACCAGAGGCCCCGTTCCTGCAACGCCTGTTCGAAAAGGGCATAAATTTCGGCGCGGCGGTGGCCCAGGTCGCGGAGGCCGTCGGGTACCCAGGGCACGTCGGTGTTGAGCAGGAAATGGATATCGAACTGTTCCTGTACGGCTAACTGCGTGAGAATTGGCGGGTGCGGTACGCCGTAAATCGTGGCATATAACCGGGTGGTTATCAAGTCGGTATCACAGATAAGCACCCGGTTAGCATCGTGCAAAAGTCTCTGCCTGACGTTGGTTTGGGCTACTGCAATCCGGGCGTAATCGTCGGTTGTCAGATCGTTGGACGTGATCAGGTTTCGCGCCGTTTCCGGTACGTAAAGCGTCTGGTAGTGGAGGGCCAACTGCCGGGCCATTGTGGTTTTACCAACGCTTTCGGGGCCGTAGAGGCAAACGCGCAGGGGTGGCTGGGCCATTCGTAGACAGAAGTTGCGTGATGTCTGATTCAGGTACGTTGCGAACCTCGGCGGAGTTGAAACCGTCGGCGGTGAGGTGCCCGATTGCCCATCGAACGAGCCGAAGCGTAGGGAAACCCACGGCGGCGGTCATCTTACGTACCTGACGGTTTTTGCCCTCGGTGAGCGTCAGCGAAATCCAGGAGGTAGGAATACTGGCCCGAAACCGAATCGGCGGGTTGCGGGGTGGCAAGTCCGGCTCGGCCATGCGCCGGGCAATGGCGGGAAGGGTATGGTGCGGCTTTCCGTCGACCGTAATCACCACACCCTCAGCAAGTTGTTGCAATGCCTGATCCGTTACCGCCCCATCGACCTGCACGTAGTAGGTACGTTCGTGCGCAAATTTCGGGTCGAGCAGGTGGTGGTTGACGGTGGTGTCGTTGGTCAGCAACAGCAGCCCTTCGCTATCGGCATCGAGCCGCCCAACAGGGTACACATCCCGCTCAAAAGCAACCGCTAAATCGGCCAGGGTTTGCTTATTCGGGCTGCGTTCAGTGCCTTCGCTGGAAAATTGCGAAAGCATACCGAACGGCTTGTAAATCAAATAGTGCATGAGCTGATTTCTACCCAA
>JAYUKZ010000081.1:0-17877 GCA_043763995.1 Fibrella sp. | reverse complement strand
ACGGTAAGCCCAGCCGCGTCGCTGAGCGCAGTGGAGTTGCTGGCAAACGGGCAAAAAATAACCTTGTTTCTGGCTGCCACGGCCACGCAGCCCTTCAGCTACACCCTGAAAGACCTCCTGCCGGGCAGCTACACGCTGGTGGCCCGCGCCACCAGCGCCACCAGTCAAACTGCCCTCAGCAACGCCATTCCGCTGCTCGTGACCTTCGCCGATGGTACCGTTGGCCCCTACGCCCACTGGAATTTCGACAAGGGCCTTGACTACTGGAAACTCGTGGGCGACTGGCGACCGGAGGGTAGCATTGGCTGGCACGGCACCCCCTCGCTGTGGGGTTTTGTGTTGCAGGAGGGCAATTTTGCGGCCTCACCGGGGGTGGCCCTGCAAGCGGGCGAAACCTATTCAGTCGAGTTTGTAGATGCCTGCCGGTCAGCGGGTGTGCCCATCCGGGTGCTGTTTGCCCCCGCTCAATCCTTGCAGGACACGACCTTTATTTTCGGGTATAAATCCTCGCCCACCAGCGAGTTCCAGGTACGTAGGGCCGGTACGTTTGTGGCCCCGCGAACGGGCGTGTACCACCTCATTATTCGCCACGACTGGCGGTCGGGTTCGTACCAGAAAATGTATTTCGACAATGTGCGCCTACGCGGAAACGGCCTCAACATTGCCCCACTCAGCAAAATTACTTTCCCCGCCGCCGCCACGCTTACCGTACCCACCGGGGCCACGGTCTCGCTCCAGAGCCAGGCCACCGACCCCGACGGCACGGTCACGAAAGTGGTCTATTTTGCTAACGACCAGCGCATTGGCGAAAGTACGGCCCCCGACTACGCCTTTGAGTGGGCGGGTTTTGCGCCAGGTACGTATGTTGTGAGCAGCCGGGCGGTCGATGCGCAGGGGGGCAGCGTGGGGTATGTGCCGCTGCGGCTGGTGGTGGTGCCCAACACGTTTACCTCGGCCAGTTACCTGGGCGGTGCGCTCGATACCGAAGACGTGCGCGGGTCGGTCATTCAGCAGAACGGGGCGGTGGTGCTGGCCGCTAACCTGGGTGCCGACGTGGCCTTTCCCAACGTACCTACCCGGCTGCTAAACGGGGCCACGGCGGCTTCGATGGGTTGTTTGCTGCGCCTCACCGCCGACGGGAAAACCGTGCTGGCCTTCACCCGCCTTGCCGCCCGCGTAACCGACCTGGCCCGCGACAGCACCGACCAGCTTTACCTGGCCGCCGGGGCCGACGGAATGCTGAAACTCAACGTGGCCGCCGACACCATTCGGTGGCGAAAAACCATGCCTGCGGGCCGGTCTGTGTGGCGGGTAGATGCCGGGCCGGGCGGCACCAATATGTACCTGAGCAGCACCGGCACCGACCCCGACACGCAACTGAGCGGCACCGAAATTCGGGTGCAGGATGCCAACGGACTGGAAATGAGCAACTTCGGGGCCGTGTCGCAGTATAGCAGCGACGTGGTGGTTGACGAAGCATCGGGCACGGCCATTGCGGTGGGGTTCAAAAATTTCAACGCCCAGACCAACGCCGGTCGCTTGCCGGTCTACGTGCCGGTTATTCGGGGAAAGTCGTTCGACGGAACCGTGACCAGGTACGTTGACTACGACTGGCAACCCGACTCACTACTGGCCGACGGCACGCGCAACCCCCGCTGGATCAACGCGCCGGAAAACAACATGGCCGACGTGCGGGCGTTTCGGGCCTCGTTGGGGCTGGATGGCAAATTGTACGTGGCCTACGAAGTGGCGGGCGGCAACCACGCCCTGCGCTACGGCCCCACCGACATCCGGCAGCGGGTCACGATTGTGGGGGGCGATAATTTTTCGGATTTCAACTATTCCAACACCGAAATAAAGCTGGTGGTGGGTCGCTACGAACCCGGCACGGGGCAGTATCTGCTCGGCCAACAGTTTACGGCCCGTCTGCCCAACACCAAAGCCAACACCGTGTTCTCAAAATTCGGGGCCGTTGCCGCCGACGAAGACGGGCGGGCCTACGTCACGGGCGCGTCGGCCTACGGCATTCCCATCACCGTAGACCACCACCCCGGCGACTACCTGGGCGGAGCTTACCTGCTGATACTCAGCCCCGACATGGCCACCCGCGAGGCCGTGGTGCGCCTCACCACCGACGGGCGGGGCTACACCCTGGCTGTTAAAAACCGCGATTATTTTGTGTGGGGCGGCATGACCCGGTCTGTCTTGTTTCGGGAAACACCCGTTCAGCCCACGCCGGGAAGCCTTCAGGATGGCTGGTTTGCGACCCTCAGCCGCGCCACCCTGAGCCGGTGCCTGGTGGCCGGTGAGCGCGAAAGTTTGAAGAGCGGTGGCTGGCAACAACCCGGCACCTGGGGCTGCGGGCTGATTCCCACCGGGACGGAGCGGGCCATAGTCAGGCCGGGGCACACCGTTATGCTCACGGGGCAGGGCGCGGCCAGCCAATTGCTGGAGTGGGGCAAGCTGAAGTTAGGGCAGGGGGCAGGGCTTAAATTAGGTCGGTAAGGGTTAGACCAAAACCGTTCCGCCAAACACGCGCACCGCAGGGCCGGAGAGGTAAATGTTGGTGAATGAGCCGCCGGGGTTGGCCTGGAAACGTACCTGAAGCTGCCCGCCGGGCGTTTGGATCGTGACCGGGCCAGGTAGGCCCAACTGCCGGTGGGCTACCAGTGCAACGGCCGTTACGCCCGTGCCGCAGGAATAGGTTTCGGCCTCCACGCCCCGCTCGTAGGTGCGCACGGCCAGGTGTCCGTCAGTCGTTTTTTCGACAAAATTAACATTGGTGCCCCCCGGTGCAAAGGCCGGGTCATGGCGCAGGTTCCGCCCTTCTGCCACCACATCGAACTGATCCAGCCCGGCCACAACCTTTACCACGTGCGGCGAACCTGTGTTCAAAAAACAGTAGTCCGGGTACGTATCCAGGTGCGTTACATCGCTCATTTTCAGGTCGATATGCTCCTCGAAAACGGTAGCTTCATGTTCGCCGTCGATGGCCAGAAACCGGGTGTGGGTCTGGAAAATACCCAGGTCGTGGGCGAACCGCACGGTGCAACGGCCCCCGTTGCCACACATACTGCCCTCGGCCCCGTCGGCGTTGAAATACACCATTCGGAAGTCATAGTCCGGGTGGAGTTGCAGCAGAATCAGCCCGTCGGCCCCGATGCCAAACCGGCGGTGGCACAAGTGCGCCACCAACGCCCTGTCGGCCACCGGGAACGTACCGGCGCGATCGTCGATCAAAATAAAATCATTGCCGGTACCCTGGTATTTGGCGAAGGTCATGGGGTGGGAGGGCTGTTGCTGGTTTTTTTCGTTAGCGGCGTATTGTACATCGGCGTGTGGGCATCGGCGTATCGGACGAGGCATCCATCCCCTTCAAATACAAAAAAACGTTGCCCATTGGAGCAACCTTTGTTCGCTGTTCAAAACAGAAGATGTTATGCAACGGCAGCGGCAACGGCCACGGGCTTGCGGATAATGCGCTCTTTGACGCGGGCGGCTTTGCCCTGACGACCCCGGAGGTAGAACAACCGGGCGCGGCGTACTTTACCCAACCGCACTACATCAATTTTGTCGACGTTGGGCGACAGCAAGGGGAAAATACGCTCCACGCCAACGCCGTTCGAGATTTTGCGTACCGTGAAGGTTTCGCCGTTGGTGTTCGGGTTCCGCCGCTGAATGACCGTGCCGGTGAAAACCTGGATACGCTCTTTGGCTCCTTCGCGAATTTTAACGTGGACGTTCACCGTGTCGCCGGCGCGAAAGATGGGGAGGTCGGCCCGCCGCTGGGCGGTGTCAGCTTCCACTAGTTTAATCAGTTCACTCATGACCGTATGGTATATCGTCAGTATATTTTTCAGAATCGAGCCGCAAAGATAGCATTTTATTCGTTGTCAGAAAACACACCTTCTTTATACAGTTTCCACCCCACAGCATGAAAATTCTCAACGTCGACCAGATTCGGCAACTCGACCAGGCCACCATTGCCCACGAACCCATTGCCCCCCTTCAATTAATGGAACGCGCCTCGCAGGCGTTTGTCAACTGGTTTTCGCTTCGTTACGATGCCTTTACACCCGTGAAAGTGTTCTGCGGGCTGGGCAACAACGGCGGCGACGGCCTGGCCATTGCCCGGCTGCTGGTGCAGGCCAACTACATTGTGGAGGCGTTTGTGGTGCGCTACGCCCCCCGCGAATCCGACGATTTTGCCCATAACCACCGCCGCCTCAAGCTGCTCATTAACCCCCATTACATCGAAGATGGCGGCGATATGCCCACCCTCCGCCAGCGCGACGTGGTGATCGATGCCATTCTGGGGTCGGGTATTTCGCGGCCCGTGGAGGGGTTGGTGAAACTAGTCATCGAACGCATAAACCAAGCCCCGGCGCAGGTGGTTTCGGTCGATATTGCCAGCGGCCTCTACGCCAACCAGCCCAACCAACCCGACGACGTGATGGTCTGGCCCGACCACACCGTCACGTTTGAACTGCCTAAACTGGGGCTGCTGCTGCCGGGCAATGCGCGGGCCGTGGGCGAGTGGCACCTGGTGGAAATTGGCCTCAACCAACGGTTTATTGACCAGGCCCCTACGCCCTATTTTTTTACTACCGAAGCCGAAGCGCGGCTGCTGTTGCGGCGGCGGGGGCGGTTTTCGCACAAGGGCACCTTTGGCCATGCCCTGCTACTGGTGGGTGCCTACGGCAAAATTGGCGCGGCAATCCTGGCCGCCAACGCCTGTTTACGGTCAGGGGTGGGGTTGCTCACGGTACAGGTGCCGCGCTGTGGGTACGTGCCGCTGCAAACGGCGGTGCCCGAAGCCATGTGCCGCCCTGATGTGGATGAGCGCATCCTGACCGGGCCAAGCGAGGTAGACGGCCCTGCCCTGACCGACTACACCGCCATTGGCGTGGGGCCGGGCATTGGCAAAGCCCCCGAAACGGCGCGTTTCCTGCGCGAAGTGCTCACCAACTTCACCCGCCCGATGGTGGTGGATGCCGACGCGCTGAACCTCTTGGCCACCCACAAAGACCTCATTGGCCTCTTGCCCGAAAACAGCATCCTGACCCCCCACCCCAAAGAGTTTGAACGCCTGACCCAACGCTGGCAAAACGACTACGACAAGCTGGAACTCCTCCGCGATTTTGCCCAGCGAAACCAGGTCATTGTGGTGCTGAAGGGAGCCTACACCGCCGTGGCCCTGCCCAACGGCGAGGTTCACCTGAATTCGTCGGGCAACCCCGGCATGAGCACCGGCGGCACCGGCGATGCGCTCACGGGCCTGCTTACGGCCTTGTTGGCGCAAGGCTACGACCCCGTTGAGGCGGCGGTGCTGGGCGTGTTTGCCCACGGCCACGCCGGCGACCGCGCCGCCGAACAACTTGGACAGGTGGGCCTGACGGCCTCCGACGTGGTGGCTAACATCCGGTGGACATGGTGAAATGTGAAAAATTATTTCTGGTTTACGTAGAACATTTTCTACAAATCGGGCAAAATCCGGGACAGGCGTTTTGCCGTTAATAGTTTTGAACCCAGTAACACCCAACCGTTTAATCAAACGGTTTGCGGCCTACCATTCATCAGCGTGTTTTTCTGTGTTGAATGGCCATAAACAGGCATCAATTTTGCAATATGAACACTAAACAACCAATCCCGATGGCAAACTACACACAACGTACCTGGCGCATGAGCCAGCCCGCCCCCAAGTCGCAGGCAGACCTGGGCCAGACCATCGCGTTGGGCGGTGCGTCGGTAGCTCTGTTTGCCTACATCGTGTACCACTTCGTATACCCCCTTATTGCCAAAGGGCTGCTCTTCTAGGCAACAAATTCTACTGAATACCAAAGGCCGGTCTCCTCAGGGAAACCGGCCTTTTTTTGGCCGTTGCTGTTCAGGATTTGCAATCCTGAACCCGATAACCGTGCGTTTACAACGCACATGGCAAACGGAAAATAGCCTTTCGTTCGGATGCGTTGCAAACGCGCTGTTAGCGGGTTCAGGATTGCAAATCCTGAACAGCCTCACCGTAACACCAGGTACGTTATCAGGGCCGATACATAGGCCAGTACGCTCATGTAGCCCAGTTGCACCAGCGGCCAGGTCCAGCCTTTGGTTTCGCGGTAGGTGGTGGCAATGGTGCTCATGCACATCATGGCAAACACATAAAATACCAGCAACGACCACGCCACGGCGGGGGTGTACATCGGCCCGCCCGTTTCGGGGTTGCGTTCGTTCTGGAGCCGCTGCCGGATGGTCGTGTTGTCTTCGGTGTTGCCCGCGCCCAGGCTGTAAATGGTTGACATCGTGCCCACAAATACTTCGCGGGCGGCGAAGGATGCCAGCAGAGCCACGCCAATTTTCCAGTCGTAGCCCAGGGGCCGGATAGCCGGTTCGATGAAATGGCCAAAATGCCCCGCGTAAGAAGCCTCCAGGCGTTGGGCGGCCACGGCATTGGCGATGTCGGCGGCGGGTTTACCCCGCATTTCCTGCTCCACACGTACCTGGGCCTGCTCCATCTGGTTGCCGGGGCCGTAGCTGGCCAAGACCCACAGGATGATGGAAATGGCCAAAATGACCCGCCCAGCTTCCCACACAAACGACCGCACACTCTCCCAGACCGTGAGGGCCACGTGGTTCCAGCGGGGCCATTTGAAGGTAGGCAACTCCATCACAAACAGGCTGCGTTCCTTCGTTTTGAGCAGCTTTTTGAATACCCACGCCGCCGCCAGGGCCGAGACCAGCCCCAGCAGATACAAGCTCATCAGGGCCAGCCCCTGCATATTGAATAACCCGCCCACGCGCCTATCCGGCACCACCAGCGCAATGAGCACGGTATAGATGGGCAAACGGGCCGAGCAACTCATCAGGGGCGTAACCAGAATGGTGATCAGCCGGTCGCGGCGGGAGGCAATGGCGCGGGTGGCCATAATGGCCGGAATGGCACAGGCCACGCCCGAAATGAGCGGCACCACCGACCGGCCGTTCAACCCGAAATTTCGCATAATGCGGTCCATCAGCACCATCACCCGCGACATATAACCCGATTCTTCGAGCAACGAAATCAGCAAAAACAGCAACGCAATCTGGGGAATAAACACCAAAATGCCGCCAATGCCCGCCACAATGCCATCGGTGAGCAGGTCGGTAAGCGGGCCGGGGGGCAAACCGTCTTTTAGGCTACCGTTCAGCCAGGCAATGCCTTCGTCAATGGCATCCATGAAGGGCGTGGCCCAGGCAAAAATAGCCTGAAACACCAGCAACAGAATGAAGCCGAAGATGAGGTAGCCCCAAACGGGGTGCAGCAGAAACCGGTCGAGGCGTTGGCTCCAGGTGGGTTGGCCCACGGGGCGGTTGTTGGTCACGGCATCGGCAACAATACCCGCAATGAGTTCGTACCGGCGGATGGTTTCGCGCACCTGAAAAGCGGGTTCGCTGAAATCGTACTTGGCAATGAGTTTGTCCAGCCCCTCGCGTTGGGGCTGGTTCAAAAACGTGAACCCGTCGTGCTGAATCAGGTATTGCAGCGCAATGTAGTTGTTGGTCAGGCCGTGTAGCTGCTTGGTTTCTTCGATAAGACCTGGTCGGGCCGCGTTCGGTCGGGCCGCGTCAGGTACGTTACCTGGTTCGCCTTCGGCTAAAAGCGGGTCTGTTTTGGGATCAAAAAACAACGATTCGGCCACCACCGGCTCCTGAAGTTGTTGCAGAACGGCCCTTTTGAGCAAATCCAGGCCCTCGCCGGTGCGGGCGTTGAGGCGCACCACCGGAATGCCCAGCCGCATAGACAACCGCACGGCGTTGACCTCCTGCTGTTGCTGTTTGGCCACATCGAGCATGTTCAGGGCCAGCACCACCGGCACGTTCAGGTCCATGATCTGGGTAAACAACAGCAGGTTACGGCGCAGGTTGGATGCATCGAGCACCACCACGGCCACGTCGGGGTAATCGGGGTGGGCGGGGTTGGCCAAAATATCGGTGACGATCTGTTCGTCGGGTGATTTGGGGTAGACCGAATACACGCCGGGCAGGTCAACGACCGTGACTTCGTGGCCGGGCAGGAGCGCAGACGTACCTGACTTTTTATCCATCGTCACCCCGGGGAAATTTCCGGTTTTCTGACGCAGACCCGTTAATTGGTTAAAAAGGGAGGATTTTCCGGCGTTGGGGTTTCCAACAAGGGCAATAACGGGCGATATTTTCAAGACAACACACGACCCGGCGGGCCGTTCTACTCAACAACAATGGTGGCGGCTTCGGCCCGGCGCATGGACAGGCAGTAGCCCGACACGTTCAGGCAAATAGGGTCGCCCATGGGGGCTTTGCAGTGCAGACACACCTCTTCGCCGGGTAGACAACCCATTTCGAGCAATTTAATCGAAGCCCACTGGTCACTGAATGACTTAATCCGGGCGCGTTCGCCGGGTTTCAGGTCGGCCACAGTACGATTGCTCATGGTGTCTTTATTTAGACTTCGTTTAAACAACGCAATGTTACGGGAAAAAGTTGAGAGGAAGAAGGGTGGAACGCAGATTACGTAGAACGCAGATTCAGCAGATTGGCGCAAATTTTTTCAATTACCCCGTGAACAGGGATTTTGCAAAAAGAAAAATCTGCGTTGATCTGCCAAATCCGCCAAATCTGCGTTCCATTCTCATCGTCCGAACAAGTCCCAGGCAAAGCGCACGATGGTGGCGGCAATAACACTGAGAAAAAAGACCCGGATGAAACCGTTTCCCTTCAGCAACGCCAACCGAACGCCAAAATAGGCCCCCGCCAGGTTAGCCACGGCCATTGGAACGGCCACCGCGAACAACACCGTGCCCCGGCTTCCGAAAAAGAGCAAACTGGCCAAATTGGTGGCCACATTAACCCATTTGGCGTGGGCACTGGCCCGCAAAAAATCGAACCCGACCAGCCCCACCAGCCCCAGCACGAAGAAACTGCCCGTGCCCGGCCCAAAAAAACCGTCGTAGAAGCCAATCACCGCCGCCATCAGCACCATCCTGACCAGTTGCTGGCGGTGAGTCAGGCTGCGTTCTACGTGCGCCCCAAAGTCGGGTTTAAGAAGGGTATAAACGAAAACGGCTAGCAGGATCACCAGGGCCAGGGGGCGCATGAACGTGTTGGACACGTGGGTGAGCGTCCAGGAGCCGGAGAGCGCGGCCAAAAACGCCACCCCGGCCATGGGCAACAGCAACCGCCACTGAATAGCCACGCGCCGACTGAACTGTACCGCTCCCAGCAACGTACCCACCAGGCTGGGGAATTTGGCCGTACCCAGCACTGTGGGCACTGGAAATTGCGGCAGGCTAAACAGCAGCGCGGGCGTTTGTACCAGCCCGCCCCCGCCCACGATGGAGTCGATGAAACCGGCCAGAAACGAGAAACAGCAGAGAGTAAAGATGGTAGTAAGGTCAACGGCAGGGGTCATGGGGCAAAAGTAACAACCCCAGCGAATACGTGCCTACTTTTGCCCCGTTATGCGCAACTGGCTGGAGCAGATAGGTACGTTGATTGGCAAGGAATTTCGGTTGGAGTGGCGGCAACGCTACGCCCTGAACGGAATGCTGCTCTACATTGTGGGGGCCGTTTTTGTGTGTTACCTCAGTTTCAACGCCCGGCGCGGGCAGCTTTCGCCCATTGTCTGGAACACGCTTTTCTGGCTTATTCAGCTTTTCACGGCCATCAACGCCATTGCCAAAACGTTTGTGCAAGAGCGGGCGGGGCGGCAACTGTACTACTACACGCTGGTGAGTCCGCAGCAGATTATTGTCTCGAAAATCATTTACAACACCGGGCTGATGCTGGTGCTGGCCCTGCTGGGTTTTGCCGTTTACGCCTTTGTGCTGGGCAACCCCGTGCAGGATGGGTGGCTTTACGTGGGCAGCCTGGCCCTGGGGGCGGTGGGGTTTGCGGCCTCGCTCACGCTGGTGGCGGCCATTGCGGCCAAAGCCGAAAACTCGGCCACGCTAATGGCCATTCTGAGCTTTCCGGTCATTCTTCCCCTTCTTTTACTACTCTTGAAAGTAGCCAAAAACGCCATGGACGGGCTAGACCGGTCGGTGAGCCACGAGATATTGCTAACAATTGTGGCGGTGGATATGATTGTGCTGGCACTTTCTTACCTGCTTTTCCCGTTTTTGTGGAAGAGTTAAGGCCCCCTAAACCCCCAAAGGGGGCATCTCGTAGCAGACTCCCCCTTCGGGGGTTGGGGGGCTTTATATGAAACAAAACTGGTGGAAGGCCCTGGCGGTCATTATTTTAACTTACACGGTATTTTGGGGTCTGTTGGGGCCAACCCCCCGGATGCCCATCCTGAACGAGAGTATCCGAAATGTGTACTTTCATGTGCCACTCTGGTTCGGAATGATTACGCTCCTGCTGACCTCCATGATTTTTGCCATTCGGTATTTGCGGAGTGGCAAACCCGGCGATGATCTGGTGTCGGTAGAGTTTGCCAACACGGCCATTGTGTTTGGGCTGCTGGGCTGCGCCACGGGGTCTATCTGGGCTACCTTCACCTGGGGCGACCCCTGGCCCAACGACCCCAAATTGAACGGGGTAGCGGTGGGTATGCTACTGTATATGGCCTATCTGGTAGTGCGCGGAGCCTTCGACGATGAGCAACGCCGTGCCCGCATTTCGGCGGTGTATAATATTCTGGCCTTTGCCGTATTCATTCCGCTGATCTTTATTTTACCCCGCCTCACAGACACGCTGCACCCCGGCAACGGGGGCAACCCGGCGTTTGGCAAATATGACATGGACAGCCAGATGCGGATGGTGTTCTACCCCGCCGTGATTGGCTTTACGCTGCTGGGAGTCTGGATCACGCAACTTCGGGTACGGATGCGCCGCTTGCAGGTAGCCCTGGAAAACTAGGGCAAGTTTGGGCCGTTTCGGGGAATATTTCGCGCCGTATCTTTGTTAAAACTTAGCGGAGACTTTATCTCCTCCACTGCCATGACCCGCTCATTCCTACGCCGTTCCGGCCTGTTAGTACCGATGCTGTTGCTGGCCCAATACGGCCTGGCCCAACAACCCGTTGAGATGGCCGACCAACTCCGGGCCGATGGCAAAATCTGGGTGGTGGTGGCGGTGATTGCCACGGTCTTTTTCGGCATCATCACCTACCTCGTCCGGCTGGATCGTCAGCTAGGCAAGCTGGAGCAGGAAATCAAAGAAAACCAGTTGGCCCCCCGCCCCGCCAGTTCCATTCGTCCTTAACGTACCAGACAACCGCACAGCCTTATGAAACCGGCCCACATCATCGGTATTCTCGTCATTGCCGTAGCCATCGGCATCATTATTTCCGCCGCCGGCGACTCAAGCGTGTACACCACCTTTGGGCGGGCCACGGCTATGGCCAAAAACGGTGATGCCGATATGGTTCATGTGGTGGGCAAGCTCAAGAAAGACGCGGCAGGCCACGCCGAGGGCCTTGTTTATCAGCCCCAGATAGACCCGAACCATTTTGAGTTTACGCTTGTGGATACCGACAGCCGGGTGCAGAAATGCGTCTACAACAGCCCCAAACCGCCCGACTTCGACCGGTCGGAGCAGATTGTGGTGATTGGGGCCATGCAGGAAGACCACTTCCAGACGCAGAAAATCCTGCTTAAATGCCCGTCGAAATACCAGGATGGCAAACTGGAAGAAACGGAGCACGAAGCGAAACCCGTTCCAGCCAAAACCGCAACGATATGAGTGTTTTAGAAATTGAGACGGCCATGCAGTCACTTTCTATTGAGGAACTGGCCAAGTTGAGCGACAAAGCAGTAGAGTTGTACCATGCCCGCTGGGATGCGCAGATAGAAGAAGACCTGGGTTCTGGCCGATTGGACACCCTGCTGGATGAACTGGACAGGGAGTACGATCAGGGGAAAACAACGCCGCTATGACCCATAAGACGTTTGCACGTTTTTGGGATTTTTACCATGAACTTCCTGCTGACGTACAGAAATTGGCGGACAAAAATTATGAATTACTGAAGGCAGACCCATACCACCCCTCGCTGCATTTCAAGAAACTTACACTGAGGGGCCGTGAAGTGTGGTCGGTGAGAGTCGGAGGGGGTTACAGAGCACTTGGCCGTGAACGCGAAGCAAGCATTATAGCCTGGTTCTGGATAGGCCCCCACGCCGAATACGATCGCCTTATTCGCTAAAGCTGTTATGAACGATTTCACCATTGGCAACGCAGGGCACCTTTTCGTGATCCTGTCTTTCGTGACGGCCCTTATCGCCACGTTTTCGTACCTGAAAACTACGCTGGCCACGCAGCCCGCCGAAGAAGCGCACTGGAAACGGCTGGCGCGGTCGGCGTTTTACGTGCATGGGCTGGCCATTGTGGGGGTCATTGTGGCCCTGTTCACCATCATCTACACCCACCGCTTCGAGTACCAATATGCCTGGAGCCACTCCTCGCTGGCGTTGCCCGCGCAGTACATGATCTCGTGCTTCTGGGAGGGGCAGGAAGGCAGTTTTCTGCTCTGGCTGTTCTGGAACGCCGTGCTGGGCATCATCCTGACACGCACCGCCGGGTCGGTTTGGGAGGGGCCAATGCTGACCGTTTTCGCGCTGGTGCAGACGTTTTTGGCCTCCATGATTCTGGGCGTAGTGTTTGGCGAAATAAAAATCGGTTCGTCGCCGTTTTTGCTGCTCAAAGAAGCCATGCCCGACGCGCCGGTGTTCACCATGAACCCCAATTTTATTCCCGCCGACGGCAAGGGCCTTAACCCGTTGCTCCAGAACTACTGGATGGTGATTCACCCGCCCACTCTGTTTTTGGGTTTTGCCCTCACGCTGGTGCCCTTTGCCTATTGCATTGCGGGCCTCTGGCGTAAACAGCCGTTGGCCTGGGTACGTCCCGCCCAACCCTGGATGCTGTTTGGGGCCGTGGTCCTGGGCGTGGGCATCATGATGGGCGGCTACTGGGCCTACGAAACGCTCAACTTCGGCGGCTATTGGAACTGGGACCCTGTGGAAAATGCCGTGTACGTGCCCTGGCTCATTATGGTGGCCGCGCTGCATACCATGCTCATTGCCAAACGGAGCAGCACCGGCCTCAAAACAGCCATTATCCTGACTGTGGCGCAATTTCTGCTCATTCTCTACTCTACCTTCCTGACCCGTTCGGGCATTCTGGGCAACGCTTCCGTTCACTCCTTCACCGATTTGGGGCTGTCGGGGCAATTGCTGGTCTATTTGCTGGCGTTTGTGGTGGGTGCGGTGGCCCTGATGGCCGTGCGGTGGAAACTGATTCCGAGCGACGAGCAGGAGCTAACCATCTATTCCCGTGAACTGTGGCTGTTTTTGGGGGCCGTGGTGCTGTGCCTAGCCGGCTTTCAAGTGCTCAACACCACCTCGTTCCCGGTCTATAACAAGGTGGCCGAGCTGTTTGGCAAAACCTCGAACCTGGCCATGCCCACCGACCAGATTGCGCATTACAGCAAGTTTCAGATTTGGTTTTTCAGCACCATTGCCGTGCTCACGGGTATAGGGCAGTATTTGTGGTGGCGCAAGGCGAAAGAGAGTTTCAACGCCCTGATGACCCCCCTCATTCTGACCCTGCTGGCCAGTGCCGCCATTATTTTGTTGGGCGACGTAAAGAACCCGATCTACATGGTTTTCCTCACCACGTCGGTGTTTGCCATCATGGCCAATGGGTCCATTTTATTGGGCGTGTTGCAGGGCAATCACCGGCTGTCGGGCGGGGCAGTGGCGCATTTGGGCATGGCTCTGATGCTGATTGGCATCCTGTTTTCGGCGGGGTATTCCAAAGTTACATCGCTGAATAACAGCGGGTTATTGATCTCGAAGTCGGATGAGTTTACCAAGAACGATAACAAGGAGAACAAAGAAAACGTGTTGCTGTGGCTGAACCAGTCTGAGCAGATGAGCGGCTACCAGATGACCTACAAGGGCCAGAAAGTGGAGGTGCGCGACATGCCCGGATACGTACCCAGAAAAGCCGTTGAAGTAATTGAAGGCGACTTCCGGGGCGTGGCGCAGGAGAATCTGGAACAGGCCGGAAAGCTCTACCACAAAAAAGGCGATACCGTGGCTCTGTATCCCGAAAACGTATATTACGAAGTAGAATACCGCGAACCCAATGGCAAGGTTTTCTCGCTGTACCCCCGCGCCCAGGTCAACGACAAGATGGGTCTGCTGGCCTCGCCCGATATTCGGCACAAAGCGGGCCGCGATTTGTACACATTCGTCTCGTCGGTGCCCGACCCCAACGCTGAGACTACCTGGGAAAAGACCGAAACCTACGCCATTGCCGTGCGCGACACGTTTTTCCTGAACGACTACGTGGCCATTCTGGACAATGTGGCCAAAACCAACGAGGTGAAAGGCATCGAGATGAACACTACCGACGTGGCCGTGAAAGCCCAGGTACGGGTGCTCTACAAAGACCGCGAGGTGATGATGCAACCCGCCTTCGTGATTCGCAACGGCACCGTGGCCAGCCCCGCCGACATTTCCGACGAACTGGGTGTGCGGTTACAACTGAAAAATATCGATCCCAAAACCGGCAAATTTACCTTCGCCGTTAACCGCACCCAGCGGGATTACATCGTGATGAAAGCGTCGGAAAAGCCGCTTATCAACCTGCTCTGGATCGGTACACTCATCATGGTACTCGGCTTTGCCATCTCGACCACCCGCCGCTACCGCGAAAATAAAGTAACGCCCGGCTCCAGCCGGGCTGTAGCAAGTGCTAAGCAGAGCACCAGTGTAACGCCTGGCTCCAGCCGGGCAGCAAAACTTACTAAGCAGAGCAACGAACCGGTCTAGCCTTGACAGTTAACTTCACAGCCCGGCTGGAGCCGGGCGTTACTATGAAACTACGCGACACGCTGCTGATTTGCGCCTTTATCGGGGCCATGCTGCTCTGGATTCTGGAAATCAGGCGCGTAGGTTTTTCCGGCAGCTACGACCTGCTGCTGCTGGCCATGGTGTTTCTGTTCACCTTCCAGTTTCTGCGCCAACGCGACCGGCAAAAAAACAAGAATGTCTCCCCCACCATCCAGCAGATGATCGACAAGCGGAAAGAGGTAGCCCGGAAGAAGGGGATGAAGTAGGCCGAAATGATAGCTTCGGGCGGTTCAGTAACGTACCTGAACCTTTCAAGCCGAGCCGGGTTGAGTGTGCTGAACCAAGTCAACACACACTTTACCCTATGCAAGACCCCCGACACGACGAAGAAGGTCATATCCAGAACCTGGCCGGTGGTGCCGCCCTGGAAAAACTCCGGGAAATAGCCGACGGCATCTGCATGTTCAGCACCTTTGCCCAGACCGGCCCCATGCCGAGCCGACCTATGGCCCTGCAAGGCATTGACGAGCAGGGGGCACTGTATTTTTTCAGTGCCGCATCGTCCAACAAAAACCGGGAACTGGCCGCTAACCCCGCCGTGCAGTTGTTTTTCTGCAAAGAAGGCCCCTCCGAATACCTCAGCCTCTACGGCACGGCCACCGTCTCCCGCGATCAGCAAAAGATTGACGAGTATTGGAATCCGTTTGTGAAGGTATGGTTTCAGGGCGGCAAAGACGACCCCGCGCTGACCGTAATCCGGGTTCAACCCCAGGAAACGCAGTATTGGGACACCAAAAACAACCGCATGGTAGCCCTGCTGAAAATGGCCGCCTCGATGGTGACGGGCAAAACCATGGACGATGGCGTAGAAGGCAACCTCACGGTCTAGGTACGTTGCCGGCAAGCCTATTTAAACGTAAAATTATAGGACAACGAGGGCAAAGCAGTGGCAAAAATCTGAAGCTGGTAGGCTTCGGACAGGTTGTTTTCGGTACGGAAAAAGACCGAATACGCGTTTTTGCGGGCGTACAGGTTATAGACCGTAAACGTCCATCGGCCCTGCCAGCGGCGTTCTTTCATAGTAGCATTGTAGATGTTCCAGGCAAAATCGAGGCGGTGGTAGTCGGGCAGGCGAGCCTGGTTGCGTTCGCCGAAGTAGGGATACTGTGCCCCGTTGATGGTGACGTAGCCCGTGGGCGCACTGTAGGGCCTGCCGGTGCTGTACACAAAGGTGAACCCCAGCGTGTTGTGCTTGTCGATGTCAATGGTGACGGAGGCGTTGAGGGTGTGGGGGCGGTCGTAGTTGGCGCGGTACCACTGCCCGGCGTTCACATTTTGTTCCACCGACGGGCCTTCGTAGACCTGGTTGAACGTGCGGGCGTAGGTGTAGTTGAGCCAGCCGGTCAGTTCACCTTTTTTGCGCGAAATCATGGTCTCGATGCCGTAGGCGCGGCTTCGGCCCTGGAGCAACTGCGTTTCGGGGAAGGGCTGGAGCAGAAAATCGGCACCGGGGCGATAATCGATGATGTTTTCGGTGTTGCGCACGTAGCCTTCCAGGCTTATTTCGTAGATGTTCTTTTCGAAATTATGAAAGAACCCCGCCGTGAGTAGCTGGCTCACCTGAGGGCGGATGTTGGCATCGGAGGTTTTCCAGCGCGAGGTGGGCAACGGCGTGGTGGTGTTGGTCACGACCTGCAAATACTGCCGCATGAGGTTGTATCCCAGTTTGATAGACGAATTTGGCCCCACTGAAAACCGCACGCCCAGCCGGGGTTCAAACCCGCCATACTGCGCCGACACCTGCCCCCCGCCGTACCGCACCGAGTCGAGCACCGAAAAATCGTCGCGCGGTTCGAGGGGGCGGTAACGGCGCACCAACATCGGCCCCAGGGCCAGAAACTGCGAATAGCGCAGCCCCACCGAGAGGGCCACCCGTTTTCCAAGTGTGCGCTCCCAATCGGCGTGGAGGGCCAATTCGAGGGCGTTTTCGGTGGGCGTGGTGATGTAGTTGACGCTGGGGCTGGCACCGGGCAGCAACGTACCTGGCTCAATGCGGTAATGCGTGGCACTGATACCCCCCTCCAGTTTCTGGTTCGCCAACGCCACGTTCACGTTCGATTTCACCTGTTGCTGCCGCACCGCCGACCGCAAAATCACCTCGTTCCCCGTGGTCATCTCCGGCGACACAATCCGGGGCACGTAGTAGCTCATCAGGGCGGTGGTTTGCAGGTTGGTTTTGGTCGAAAGCGCACTGAACCACCGCACCATGCCGTTCAGGGTGGTGTAGTCGTACTGGGTGGCGGTGCCGTTCACGTTGGGCAGGTTGGCCAGCAGCGCGGTCTGGAACCGGTCGGTGCTGGCGTAGCCCATGAGCGTGAGCGTGTTACGGTTGTTCATCCGCCAAAACGCCTTCACCAGCCCGTCGCCAAAGGTGGCCCGGATACCGGCCAGGCGGGTGCTGACGATGGGCAACAAAAAGTCGTTGAACGCCCCGCGCCCCGCCACCAGCAACCCCAGTTTGCCCCGAATGAGGGGCACGTCGGCGGTGAGTTGGTTCGACACAAAGCTGATACCGCCGGTGAGCTTGGCCTCGTCCAGGCTGGGGGTGCGCACACCCACGTCGAGCACTGCCGAAGCCCGCCCGCCAAACCGCGCTGGTACGTTGCCCTTGTACAAATCGACGGAGCCGAGGGCATCGGGCGGGAAAACCGAGAACAGCCCGAACATATGCGTGGGATTGAAAATGGGCGTGTCGTCCAATAGCAGCAGGTTTTGGTCGGTGGTGCCGCCCCGGATGTTCACGCCGTTGGCGGCTTCGCCCACACTGGTCACGCCGGGCAGCATTTGCAAGCCACGCAGCACGTCTACTTCGCCCAGGGCGGTGGGCAGTTTTTGCAGGGTTTTGAGGTTTAGCTGGCTCACACCCAGAATGGGTTGCCGGATGGACTGGTCGAACCCTTTTGTAGAAATAACGACCTGCTCTAGCTGGCTGGCCACGCTGACCATGGGCATATCGAGCGTGACAGGTACGTTGTTGAGCCGAATAAATTTGCGCAATGGC
>JAYUKZ010000080.1:0-17897 GCA_043763995.1 Fibrella sp. | reverse complement strand
CAACCGCCACCATGTCTGTGGCCCAGAACGACCCCGAAAAAATGGCTGCTGACCTGGAACCGGGGCAGGCTGTGCCCGGCACTCAGTACGCCAATATGTCGGCAGGGATTGACGACGACGGGGCCGAAGAAGGCATGGATGCCACGCCCAACACGGGTTCGGCCACCCAGCCATACCAGCCCGATGCCGATGCGCCCGACACGTACCAGGCCGCAGAACGGCCCGACGAAGCCGCGCAGATGGATACACAACCCCGCCAAACGCTGGACGAAAGCAGCGTGAAAGCGCAGGATATGCTCCCCACCGACGGCGACCGCACCGATACTAAATCGACGGATGGGCTGGACTTACCGTATAATGACCCCCAGGACGTTCGGGACAGAACGGCATATTGAATGCGTAGGCTTCGCGCTGATCTGAGACGCGAAGTATCGCGTCTCTACACGAGATCGGCCTTGCGTAGAGACGCGATACTTCGCGTCTCAGACTAGCGCGAAGCCAAACACAAGCATACTACAAAACCGGCACGGGCTTACCTTTGGGGGCTTGTGCCGGTTTTTCTTGTGGCACCGGTTCCTCCTTTTCTGCTTATGAAACCAACACTTCTAATTCTTGCCGCCGGGATGGGCAGCCGCTACGGGGGCATCAAACAACTGGATCAGTTTGGCCCCCACGGCGAAACCATCATCGATTACTCGCTCTACGATGCCATCCGGGCGGGGTTCGGCAAGGTAGTGTTCATTATCCGGCAGGAACTCCGCGCCGATTTCGAGGCTATTTTCTTGCCCAAACTCGCCGGGAAGATCGAGGTCGATTTTGCCATCCAGGCTCTGTTTTCCTACGTACCTGACGCGCTGGGGGCCATTCACCGCACCAAACCCTGGGGCACGGGCCACGCCATGCTCTGCGCCAAAGCCCACACCCAAACGCCCTTTGCCGTCATTAACGCCGACGATTTTTACGGCCCCGAAGCCTTCGCCGTGATGAGCCGGTTTTTGCAAACCAACACCGACGAATCGCTCCAGGCAATGGTGAGTTACGAGGTAAAAAACACGCTCTCCGAGTTTGGGTCGGTCTCGCGCGGGGTTTGCACCACCAACGAGGCTGAAAACCTGACAACGGTGATTGAGCGGACGAAAATTTACCGGAAAGACGGGCAGATTGTGTACGAAGAAGCCGGAGACACCACCCCGCTGGACCCCCAAACGCCCGTGTCCATGAACTTCTGGGGTTTTATGCCGAGTGTGTTTACCCCGTTGCAACGCCAGTTCGAGACTTACGCCCGCGCCAACATGGACACCCCCAAAGCCGAGTTTTATATCCCCACCGTGATGAGCCAACTCATCGAAACCGGCGAGGGAGCCTGCCGGGTGTTCAGGAGTCAGTCGGAGTGGTTTGGGGTAACGTACCCGGAAGACAAGCCGACGGTGAAAGCCTCATTCAGTCGGCTGCACCAAAACGGCACCTACCCCAATAACCTGTGGGCCTGACATCCCCGAAAAAACCCTGTTTGCCCTGCCAACGGCCCACCAATTACCCTAGGCGCGGGTTGATTTTGTGGGCCGTTTTTTGTAAATTTGGTTGAAAACAACCGGCTAATGAACCATGCGTAAGGATATTATGAACGGCGGTGGCGAGGCTATGTCAGCCACCGAAAAAGAGATTGAACGCGCCCTGCGGCCCCTCTCGTTCGATGATTTTACGGGGCAGGCCAAAGTGCTGGTGAACCTGGAAGTGTTTGTGAAAGCGGCCATGTTGCGCGGCGATGCCCTCGACCACGTACTGCTCCACGGCCCGCCCGGCCTGGGCAAAACCACCCTCTCGCACATCATTGCCAACGAACTGGGAGCCACCATCAAAATGACCTCCGGCCCCGTGCTCGACAAACCCAGCGACCTGGCGGGCTTGCTGACCAATTTGCAGCAAAACGACGTGCTGTTTATTGACGAAATTCACCGCCTGAACCCCATCGTGGAAGAATACCTGTATTCGGCCATGGAAGATTACAAGATCGACATCATGCTCGACTCCGGCCCCAACGCCCGGTCGGTGCAGATCAAGCTCAACCCCTTCACGCTCATTGGGGCCACCACCCGCGCCGGTATGCTGACCGCCCCGCTCCGCGCCCGGTTCGGCATCAGCAGCCGCCTGGAATATTACGATGCCAAACTGCTGACCAACATCGTGCAGCGGTCGTCGGCCATTTTGGGCACACCCATCGACGAGAAAGGGGCTTACGAAATTGCCCGCCGCAGCCGGGGAACGCCGCGTATTGCCAACAACCTGCTGCGCCGCACCCGCGATTTTGCTCAGGTAAAAGGCAACGGCTACATTGACGTGGAGATTGCCGAAATTGCCCTCAATGCCCTGGAAGTAGACCAACACGGGCTAGACGAGATGGACAACCGCATCCTGACGACGATCATCGAGAAATTCAAGGGCGGGCCGGTGGGGCTGTCTACCATTGCCACGGCCTGCGGCGAAGAAGCCGAAACGATTGAGGAAGTGTACGAGCCGTTTCTGATTCAGGAGGGTTTTCTGAAACGTACCTCGCGGGGCCGCGAAGCCACCGAGAGAGCTTATTTTCACCTCGGTGTGGTGCCCCCGCAGCGCAACAGCGACCTGTTCAGTTAATAAAAAGCCGGTTCAACCCCTGGGTTGAACCGGCTTTTTTCAGGCCATCACCTTACTCTTGTAGATACAGGTAATGATATCGGCCACTACCCCGTCTACCAGGTGGTAGTAGATGTTTTTTCCGCTTCGCCTGATCTCCAGAATGCCCTTGTCGCGCATATTAATCAGGTGGTGGGAAATAAGCGACTGCTCGGCGTTGAGCGTCTTATAAATCATTGACACGGTTAACTCCTTATTCTCTTCCAGCATCAGAATAATTTTGATGCGGAGGGGGTGCGCCACTGCCTTTAGTACGTAGGCAGCTTTGTCAATACGTTTGTCATTTGTTTCCATGAGTCGTCAAGTTGAGCAATTGTGTGGCGACTACCCCTGTGTAGTAGTAGTCTTATCCTATAAATGTAGTCAATAAGGTCGGGGTACCCCGGCGAAACCGGAAAATAGATCCCGCGATTTATTTAATGGAAACTATGTCTGCTGATACATATGTAATACCTACTTAAAAGTGCTCTACTCGCCCCTCTTTTTCGCCGAAAAATTACCGGGTCAATTCTTGAAAAACCTGTTCCAGTGAGGTTTCCTGTTGCCGCAAACCAATGAGTGTCAGGTTATAATCGGCGGCGAGCCGGAAAAGGGCCGCCCGCATGTCGTGCTGTTGTGCCACCGTAAGCCGGTACTGCCCCCGCCCGGCATGGGCTACGCCCAGCAGACCGGGCAGCGTACCCAGCAGGTCAGGGTTGGGCAGGTCTGTCTCAAATTCGGCCAGGAAAACAGCGTGTTGGTTCAGGCCGGTGCGCAGATCGGCGAGAGTGCTGTTGGCCACCAGTTGGCCTTTGTTGATGATGACGACCCGGTTGCAAAGGGCTTCCACTTCCTGCATGATGTGGGTCGAGAAAAGCACGGTTTTGTCTTTGCCCACGGCCCGAATCACCGCCCGGATCTCGGTTAACTGGTTGGGGTCGAGGCCCGTAGTAGGTTCGTCCAGAATGAGCACGGGCGGGTTGTGCAAAAACGCCTGCGCCAGGCCCACCCGCTGCCGGTAGCCTTTGGAGAGTTGCCCAATTTTCTTGTGCTGCTCCGGCCCCAGGCCCACCTGCTCCACCACCTCGGCCACGCGCCGCGCCAGCCCCGGCCCGGAAAGCCCGTGCAGCCGCCCGCTGAACCGCAACGATTCGGTCACGTACAGGTCGGGGTAGAGCGGGTTGTGTTCGGGCAGGTAGCCTACCTGTTGGCGAACGGCCAGCGATTCGGTGGCTACGTTGTGGCCCGCCACCTGCACCTGTCCGCTGCCGGGGCTGAGGTAGCCGGTGGCAATTTTCATGGTCGTGGATTTGCCCGCGCCGTTTGGCCCCAGAAAACCCACAATTTCGCCGGGCGATACCTGAAACGAGATATCGTCCACGGCTTTTTGGGTGCCGTAGTGTTTAGAAAGATGGCTGATCTGGATCGACATGGCGCAAAAGACTGCAAACTCTGCCTATTTTTAACGAATCATTGGCCAAAAAAGTCAGTAACCCACCCGGTATGAGTAACTCTATCTTCCGAAAAAAATCCATCAACCAGGCCCTCGGCGATTCGGGTTCAGGTGGCCACCAACTCACCAAAATACTCGGCGTTCGAGACCTGACCTCGTTCGGCATCGCGGCAATTATTGGGGCGGGCATCTTCAGCACCATTGGCCGCGCCAGCATGGAGGGTGGCCCGGCGGTGTCGTTGTTGTTTGTATTTACGGCCATTGCCTGCGTGTTCACGGCCCTCAGCTACGCCCAATTTGCGTCCACGGTGCCCGTCAGTGGCAGTGCCTACACCTACGCCTATGTGTCGTTCGGCGAGATTTTTGCCTGGGTCATTGGCTGGGCCTTAATTCTGGAATATGCCGTTTCCAACATGGTAGTGGCCATTTCCTGGTCCGAATATTTCACGTCCATGCTCCTCGGCTTCGGCATCCACTTCCCCGCCTACCTCGGCACCGACTACGGTTCGGCGGCCAACGCGGCGGCGAAACTGGCCAGCGGGGCCACCCTCACGGGCGGCGAACAGTTTTTGGCCAACGCCTACGCCATTGCCCCGTCGCTGGGTACGTTCAAACTGATTATTGACCTCCCGGCGGGCCTCATCACGGTGCTCATCACGGCGTTGGTCTACACCGGCATCAAAGAATCCAGAACGGCGAGTAACATTTTGGTGGTGCTGAAACTGGCCGTGATTGCGCTCGTGATTGGGGCGGGTGCTTTTTTTGTGAAACCCGAAAACTGGTCGCCGTTTGCGCCCAACGGCATCAAAGGGGTGCTGGGGTCGGTGGCTTCGGTGTTTTTTGCCTTCATCGGCTTCGATTCGATCTCCACCACCGCCGAAGAGTGCAAAAATCCCCAACGCGATTTGCCCCGCGCCATGATCTATTGCCTCGTGATCTGCACGGTGCTCTATGTACTCATCACGCTGATTCTGACGGGCATGGTCAACTACAAGGAACTGGGCGTAGACGACCCCCTGGCCTACGTGTTCCAGAAGGTAAACATGAATTTCATTGCCGGTATCATCTCCGTAAGCGCGGTGGTGGCCATCACCTCGGCGTTGCTGGTGTACCAACTGGGCCAACCCCGCATCTGGATGAGCATGAGCCGCGACGGGTTGCTGTGGCCCAAGTTTGCCACCATCCACCCCCGCTACCACACGCCTTCGTTCGCCACCATCGTTACGGGTATTTTGGTCGCCGTGCCATCGTTGTTTCTGGATATGCAGTTTTTCATCGACCTCACGAGCGTAGGTACATTCTTCGCCTTCATCATGGTCTGCGCCGGTATTCTCTATCTGGACGATAGCGGTTTGTCCGAACAATCGAAGTTTAAAGTGCCCTTTGTGAACGGCAAATACATCGTGGGCAGCGGGCTTGTGGCGGCGTTGGCCTACGCCCTGGCCACAGATTCGTTTTCGTCGAGCATGGCCGAGAAACCGTTGATGGCCATTTTCTGGCTGGTTTGGGGCACCCTGTCTGCGCTGGCCTACCGCCGTAATTTCTCGCTGCTGCCGGTGCTGGGTGTGCTCACCAACCTCTACCTCATGACCGAACTGGGCATCACGAACTGGGCTATTTTTGTAGTCTGGCTGGCCATCGGGCTGGTGCTGTATTTTTCCTACGGGTATAGGAAAAGTAAGTTGGCGTAGGCTAAAAACTTTGCCCGACACTGATTCCCGGATAAAGACGAAAAGATGCCCTGCCTGATTGAAAAATAAACGTGGGCGTAAGCGCGACCCGGAACACATTACCCCTTTTGGTATTCTGTTTTCTGTAGCCAATGCGCGAGACCAGCCAAAGTTGGTCGGCACCCCTGAACGTGACGCGGGTAGTGTCGATGCTGTACTGTGAGGTTACTGGAAACAGGTAAGACAAACCAAGCCCCATTTCCAGGTATTTGTTTTTCCTACCTCTCAGGGCATAGACTTCCCCCAAAATTGTTGGCCTTACCTGTGTGAAGGATATGGCACCAACGCCAGCCCGTGCGCCAAATTTCCAGGACTTTTTTTGGCTAAGTACCCGGTCATAGCTAAGGCTGATACCCTGCCCCGTTCCCGCAAACTCAAGCAACACGGACTGTTTGGCCAGAATAGTGGTTGAATCCTGGCCGAAAACAACACGTACCAGGAGAAGGAGCAGACATGTAATAAAGAGTTTCTTTTTCATGGAGAAAAAGTGTGCCTGAGAGCCTAAGAAAAAATGCAACGCAACTTTACCGGGGGGGGACTATAGAGTATTTCATGTTGAACAATTTTATTGGTAGGCATCAATGTACACAAAAGCCCATTTTCTGAAATTAATTCTCGAACAATTGTGATTAAATTGATCGAACGGTCCGTAGTGTAGCACCGAAGCTCCAGCTTCGGTGCTACACTACCGCCGCAACCCCATCCAGGCCAGTATTCCCGCCAGGGCGGCGAAGAATAGGGCACCCAGTAGGTTGTAGCCCCCGGCACCCAACGTACCTGCCAACATTGGTTCGACCGAAAGGCTGGTCAGCGTGGTGTAAATACGGTCATTGACCGAGAGCAACGCCACCAGCACCCCCGCCAGTGCCCCGCCCGCCACCAGCCCGGTGGCAAACAGGTTGCCTTTGCTCAGGTCGTCGGTTTCTTCTTCGGAAGGCGCAAGGGTAGGGGCGTTGGCTTTTTTGCGCCAGTCGGCGAAGGTTTTCACGCATCCCCCGGCGAAGATGGGGAGGGTGGTTGACAAAGGCAGGTAGAGACCCACGGCAAAGGCCAGCGCACTTACGCCGATGAGTTCGAACACAAACGCCAGCACCGCCCCCACCAGCACAAACTGCCAGTCGAGGTTGAAGGAGAGCAAGCCTTTGATGAGCGTGGCCATGAGCGTACCCTGCGGCGCGGGGAATTTATCGGTGCCAATGGCGTGGGTGATGCCCTGCGCCACCAGGTCGGGCGTGGGCATGTCGAGCAGTTTTACCGTGGCCCCCACCACCAATGAGGACACCACCACGCCCACCAGCAGGGCCAGTTGCTGCGAGCGCGGCGTGGCTCCCACCAGGTAGCCCGTTTTTAGGTCTTGCGAAGTGGCCCCGGCGTTGGCGGCGGCCACACAAATGAGGCTGCCCACCACCAGCACCGCCGGTTCGTAGGTACGTCCCGTAAGGCCGATGCCAATGAAAATAAGGGCCGTACCCATGATGGTGGCAATGGTCATGCCCGACACCGGCGACGAACTCGACCCGATCAGCCCCACAATGCGGCTGGCCACCGTGACGAAGAAAAAGCCGAATACCAGCACCAGCACGGCAATGAGGGCTTTGGTCAGGTACGTATCGCCCGGAATTTGGGGCAATAATACCATCAGTACGGCCAGCACCAGACAACCCACCAGCACAAACCGCCCGCTCAGTTCGCGGTCGGTACGCAAGCCAGGCCCCCCAAACAGCCCCCCAGCCCCCGAAGGGGGAGCAAAGCTTCGCCCAGGTACGTTTGCAGAGCTTTTCTCCCCCTTTGGGGGTTGGGGGGCCAGTGCTTGAACGATGGTGGGAATCGTCTTCAGCAGCGTCATGAACCCGCCCGCCGTGACGGCACCGGCCCCAATTTGGCGGATGTAGGCCCGATAGATGGCGGCGGCGGTGTCGGTGAACGTCTTGGTTTCGGGGTGCCAGCCGCCGGGGCCACCGGCTTTGGTAAGGTCGGCGAGGTAGCCCAGTTTCTGGAGTTGGAGCGCAATGGTTTCGCCCGGCACCACAGAGGCCAACAACGGAATCAGGCCCAGCCAGGCCAGAAAACCGCCCGCCACCAGCACCGCCGAAATCCTGAAACCGATGATGTAACCCACGCCCAGGTATTCGGGCGTGATTTCGCCCGCCACCTGTGCCGATGGGAAGTAGCGGTTGGTTTGCGCCGTGGCCCAGACCGGCACTTCGGCAATGAGGTGCAGCACTTTTTGCAGCGCGGCGTACAAAAACGCCACGCCCAGGCCCAGGTACGCTGTTTTGGCAAAGTCGCCACCCTTTTCGCCCGCAATCAGTACCGAGGCGCAGGCCGTGCCTTCGGGGTAGGGCAGGGTGTCGTGCTCCTGCACAATGAGCGACCGGCGCAGGGGCACCATCATCAACGTACCGATAAGGCCGCCCACAATGGCCAGGGTCAGAATGGTCCAGTAGTTGAAGAAATTAGCCGAGGCCCCGTCGGTCAAAAACAGAAAGCCCGGCATGGTAAAGACCACCCCGGAAGCAATGCTTTCGCCCGCCGAGCCGGTGGTCTGGATGATGTTGTTTTCCAGAATGGTGGTGCCCAGAAACCGCCGCCCCAACGAGATGGCCAGCACCGAGATAGGAATGGAGGCCGACACCGACAGCCCGGCTTTGAGCGAGAGGTAGACCGTGGCCGCGCCAAACAGCACGCCAAACGACGCACCCACCACCACGGCTTTTACCGACAGTTCGGCGGGCGATTCGGAAGCAGGAATAAACGACAAAAGTAGAACCGGCTATGATTGAGGGGGAAAGATAACGCCCCAACCGGCAAAACAGGCCCAACTTGCCAAAGTCATGCGTTTGGCCCGCCCACACCCCCCTACAACTGGGTCTTGACCGGGGTGGTAACGGGAGCGACCCCCGCCCGTTTGCGGCGGCTGAGTACGAGCAGAAAAGCCAGCCCACCGAACACGATGGACACCATCCATTGCGAGAGCAGCATGAGCGTGGCCAGCGTTTGGCCGTCTTGCCGGGTAAGACCATACAGCACCAATGCCGACCCCACCATGATGTTGAACGCCCCCAGCCCGCCCTGCGTGGGAGCGGCCATGCCAATGCTGCCCACCATCAGAATGGTAAGCGCACCGCGCAGGCCCAGCCCGGCGGTTTGCGGCATGGCGAAAAACAGCACGTAGGTAGACAGAAAATACAATGACCAAATGAGCAGCGTGTGGAACACGAACAGACCCGGTTGCCGTAGTTTGCGCACACTGAGCAACCCATCGACCAACCCCAAAAAGAACGTTTCGGCCTTGACAAACAGCGCGTTACGTCGCAGGGAGGCTTTGTATTTGGTATACAAAATCCAGCCCATTACGGCCCCGCCCAGGCCCGCCGCCAGCAGGATATACAGCGCGTTGGAACCGCCGCCTTTTTTGGCCGAAAACAACGTACCTGCCACCTCGCTCAGCCGCTCAAACTCGACCAGCAGCGTCAGGCCGATGATGAGCAGGAGCATAATTACGTCGAAAATACGTTCGGCCACCACCGTGCCGAAACTGATGTTGACCGGTACGCCTTCCAGCCGGTTGAGGGTGCCGCACCGCGTGACCTCGCCCATGCGCGGAATGAGCAGGTTGGCAAAATAGCCCGTCAGCACGGCCAGCATGGTATCTGTTTGGGCGGGGCGGTAGCCCACCACCGGTTCCAGCAGCAAGCTCCAGCGAACGCCCCGGCTCCAGTGGGCTACTAGAATTACCCCGGCATATACACCCACCCACCACCAGTTGGCCTGGCCAATGGCGGTAAACATGGCGTTGAGGTCAATGTCTTTGAAGACGTACCAGAGAAGCCCCCCGGCAATGGCCAGCGAGATGGTATAGGTCAGCGCGTTTTTCATAACATCAGCCTCGTGCGGCTTGGCCTCCCGCCACCAACCGGTTGTTTTCGTCGGGGAAAACAACGAGCGGTTTATGGGCCGCAGCGGCTTCGGCAGCCACCAGGCAGTAGGAAATAATGATAATAACATCGCCGGGCTGGGCGCGGCGGGCGGCGGCACCGTTCAGGCAAATAATGCCTGTATTACGCTCACCCTTAATGACATACGTGATGAGCCGTTCGCCGTTGTTGTTGTTCACAACGTGAACCTGTTCGTTTTCCAGCAGACCGGCGGCATCCATCAGGGTTTCGTCAATGGTGATGCTGCCCACGTAGTTCAACTCGGCCTGAGTGACTTTTACGCGGTGCAGCTTCGATTTCAGTAAGGTAAGCAACATGATTTTTTGTTGAGAAGCGTTGTATGGCCCAAAGGCCGCGCAAAAGTAGCGGCCACTCGCCACCCGGCAAAACAGGCGGGATGGGCGTATCGTTCAGGAGTTAATTTGGCTGTAAGCAGAGTGATACACTACGGTTCCCGCGCTGTTACTGTTTTCAATGAACTACGCTGTGCCTCTTTATCAGTTATAGTCGTGGCCTTATGCCGTCAGGTACGTTGTAAACGGCTCAACAGCATCTGGTTAGCCAAAATTGACTGTATCTTAGCCGTCTAACGCACTTACTTACCACCATGTCACAACCCACCGACTCTACCTACCATCAGTTTGTTGCCGATGTAAAGCACCGCATCCGCGAGGCGCAGTATCAGGCCCTGAAAGCCGTTAACAAAGAGCAGATTCAGTTGTATTGGTCGCTTGGCCAACTTATCGTAGACCGTCAGCAAGAGCGCGGCTGGGGCAAATCGGTGGTAGACCGGCTCGCCACCGACCTGTAAGCCGAGTTTGCCGGTATTGCCGGTTTCTCAAGTGCCAACTTGTGGCGTATGCGGGCTTTCTACCTGGCTTATGCCAAAAATGAATTTCTCGCACCACTGGTGCGAGAAATAAGCTGGTCACACAATTTAGCCATTTTCGAGAAGTGTAAGGACGACCACGAACGGCTGTTTTACATTCAGCAGACTCGACAGCAGGGGTGGAGCAAAGCAATTCTGATTCATAAAATCGAGAGCCAGACGTACCAGAAGACCCTCATCGGCCAGCATAACCTGGAGCAAACGTTGCCGGTTGCCAACCAGCACAAAGCCGCCATTATCCTGAAAGACGAATACACGTTCGATTTCCTGAACCTGGCCGATAACTACTCGGAATACGAACTGGAACAGGCGATTCTGGCCAACATCCGCCGGTTTCTGATCGAGATGGGCAGTGATTTTACGTTTGTCGGCAATCAGTACACCATCGACCTCGAAGGAACGGATTACCGTATCGACCTGCTGCTCTACCACCGCGAACTACAGGCCCTGATTGCTATCGACCTGAAAATCGACGGGTTCAAACCGGAGTATGCCGGCAAAATGAATTTTTACTTGTCGTTACTGAACAAACGGGTTCGGAAGGCGCACGAAAACCCCAGCATTGGCATCATCATCTGCAAGAGCAAGAACCGAACAACGGTCGAGTTTTCGTTGCAAGACATGACCAAGCCCATCGGCGTGGCCACCTACACCCTGACTGATGAACTCCCCACTACCCTCAGCCGGTTCTTTCCCAGCCCCGATGAACTGGCCCGGCGTGTGGAAGCGGTTTCCGCCGCCATGTCGATGGGCGAAGTTTAAAACGGCACAACCAGCTTTACACTTACGTTCCGGCCCATGTTGAACACGCCTATTCGGCCCGTTACGGGGTTGACATCCAGGTACTTCAGGCGGCTTTGGTGGGCCTGATACACTACATCGAACACGTTCGTGGCCGAGAGATAGACCGAAAACAGGGTGCGTTTGCGGTTGCTCGTGATGTCGGCCCCTGCGCCCAGGTGCACCAGCGTGTAGCCGGGCGTGGCAGTTTCGGTGTTGAACGCCGCCAGGAATCGGCCCTGCCGTTGCGTAACTTCCAGATCAACAGAGGCATACAGATTTCGGAGTCGATTTTTGTAGCGGTCGCGGCTGATACGTACCTGCGTTACCCAGCGGGGGGCGGGCATAAACGGCAAAAAACGGGCATCGGCAGTGGTGGCCGCCAGGTTGCGGCCAAACACCGACGAGTAGGTCTGGGTCAGCGAAAACCACCGCGCCGCCGCCGGGTTATACGTCATGGTGCCTTCCAGCCCCTGCAACCGGGCGTTGCCCTGCGCATACCGAAACACGGGTATGTCGCCCTGAAACAGCGAATCGGCCCCGGCGCGGGTCTGCACCCGTTGCGAGTAGGTGTAGTTCTGGATACTGTTCTGGAACAAACTCAGGTCAATGTACCAGTCGCGGCTTTCGTAGGTCAGGCCCAAATCGGCCTGGTAAGCCACTTCGGGTACGGCATCGAGCTTGCCAATTTCGTAGCGAAACGTACCGGCATGAACGCCGTTGGACGACAGTTCGGGCACGGTGGGGGCGCGGAACCCCCGCGATGCATTCACCCGCAAATTAAGTTTCTGGGTCACGGAATAGACCGCCCCCAAACTGGCCGACACGTTGCGGTAGGTCTTGTTGGCCCCGGCAAACCGTTGGCTCCCCGGCCCCTGCGAACGTACCTGGAAAACGCCTTCAGCATCGGCATACAGTGCCCCCACGTCCAGCAGACGCACATCGTAACGCAGTCCGCCGCTGATTTTTAGCTTGCCCGCGTTTTGTTTTACGAAGATAAATGCCCCATTGTCGAAGAGGGTATAATTGGGATAAAGAGCCTGAAAGCCCTGATTATCAAGACTCTGTTGCATCCCGTTTGTGCCCAGCGTCAACTCAGTGTTACTCTTTACCGGGGCATTATAACGAACGTCATAATAGTTAGTGGTCAGGAAAAGACCCAACTGCGCCTGGTTGGGCCGCAAAATATCGCCGAACTCGTCGCGTTGGTTGCGGGCGTGGCTCAGGTTGACCGTCAGCGAGCCGCCGCTTTTAAACTGAAACAGGTTATTGAGCGATACTTTGGCGTTGACAAGGTGTTGCGAATTGAAGGGCAAAAACGCCCGGCTGGCTCCTTCGACATCCGTTATGGAGCGGTCAATAACTTCGTTGCCGGGCATCAACGTTGCCGTCGTAAACCGGCCCGTTTGCGCGTCGCGGGTGCCGTTGATGATGTTGAACCGTTGGTCGGCGTGGAGGAAGTGCAGCCGCGAGTAGCCCCAGCGTTTGTTCAGACCCACATACCCACTCAGGTCCAGCACATCGGCATAGTTGGAGCCAAACACCCGCCCGTCGGCCCGGTTGCGGTAGTTCGCCGCTGATTTGGCCGAAACGGTCGTCAGCCAGACAAAGCCATTCAGGTTGCCGGTGGTCTGCACCGAAGCCCCCAGCAAATTGTGGTTGCTCTGGTAAGTAGTCAGCACCCGCCCGCCCACTTTACCCTCTTCCACCGGGCGCGGCGAGAGGGCCGTAACCACCCCGCCCAGCCCATCGGAGCCGTAAATCAAACTCCCTGCTCCCCGAATCACTTCGTAGCGGTCAACCGAATATTCGTCTAACTGAATGCTGTGTTCTTCGCCCCATTGGTTGTCTTCCTGCCGAACGCCATCGTGCATGGTAATGACCCGGTTGAAGCCCAGCCCCCGGATGATGGGCTTGCTCAGCCCCGCCCCCGTCGTCACCTGCGACATGCCCGGCATACGCGAAATGGCATCGATGAGGTTGGTTGAACTCTGTTGCAACAGCCGAACCTGCGACATGGCGGCAATGGGCACGGGGCTTTCGCGGATGATGGTTTTGGTGGCCGCACCCGACACAATGACCTCTTCCAGCATCTGGGAGGCGTTTTCCATCGTAAAATTCTGTGCGGTTTCGCCGCTCACGGCCACCTGCTGAATCAGCGTTTTGTGGGATACGTAGCTGACCTGCACCGCATACGTACCTGCGGGTAAATTCGTGATCCGGTACGCGCCCTCGGCATTGGTGGTGGCTCCCAGGCGAAGATCGGGCAGATAAATGGCCGCGCCAATCACCGCCTCCCCCGATTCGCCGTGCATCACACGCCCGGTGAGGGTATTCTGGCCAAAAACAGAAACAGACAGCCCCAACCAGGCCAACCCGAAAAGTAGAGTCTTCATAAATTTTTTTGTGAAACGTACCTGCCTATCGTAGAGACGCGATACTTCGCGTCTCAGACCAGCGCGAAGCTCAGACCAGCGCGAAGCAGTGCGGTAGAATAATTTGCTGTAAAAATGCTTCGCGCTGGTCTGAGACGCGATGTATCGCGTCTCTACGGCACGGCCGTATACCACACACAAAACACAGCCAAAACTCTTTTTGTTAGACAAGTCTAAAAATTATATTAGCTACTCCTAAATACGCAGAACTGTACTGATTGGTTTGGTGGCCTGGTACGTTGTAGATAAGCCGATAAAGGGATATTTTAGGGAATACGGTATTAACATTAGCCAGGCCGTGCCGATCTTGCGGGTATCAATACCTCACGTCATGCAACAACTTCTCGACAAACTAACGCAACAAACCGCCCGTACCCTCTTGGGCGGCGGCCAAAAAAAACTCGACGATCAACACAAGAAGGGCAAACTCACCGCCCGCGAACGGGTAACGTACCTGATCGATGCCGGGACGGAGTTTCTGGAAATTGGCCTTTTTGCGGGCGAGGGCCTTTACGCCGAGCATGGCGGGTGCCCGTCGGGCGGCGTGGTCACGGGCCTGGGCTACGTGTCGGGGCGGCTGTGTGTACTTGTGGCCAACGATGCGACGGTGAAAGCGGGTGCGTGGTTCCCCATTACGGCTAAAAAGAACCTCCGGGCGCAGGAAATGGCCCTGGAAAACCGTCTGCCCATTATTTACCTGGTCGATAGTGCGGGCGTGTACTTGCCCTTGCAGGATGAAGTTTTTGCTGACAAAGACCATTTTGGACGGATGTTCCGCAACAACGCGCACCTATCGGCCCTGGGCGTGTTGCAGGTGGCGGCCATCATGGGCAGTTGCGTAGCGGGTGGGGCCTACCTGCCCATCATGTCCGACGAGGCATTGATTGTGGAAGGTACCGGTTCTATTTTTCTGGCCGGGCCGTATCTGGTCAAAGCGTCGGTGGGCGAAACGGTGGATGCCGAAACGCTGGGCGGTGCGGCCATGCACACCCAAATTTCTGGCGTGATCGACAACAAATACCCCGACGATAAAAGCTGTCTGGATGCCATCAAACGCATCCTGGACAAGACTGGAGCCACCCCCACGGCAGGTTTCAGCCGAGCAACGCCCGCCCTGCCCGCCGCCAACCCCGCCGAAATTTATACCTTGCTGCCCCAAGACCGGGTGAAGCCCTACGACATGCAGGCCATCATTGACCGGCTCATCGACCACTCCGAATTTGATCCTTACAAGCCCAATTATGGCCAAAGTTTACTCTGCGGCTACGCCCGAATTGAGGGCTGGGCCGTGGGCATTGTGGCCAATCAGCGAAAGGTGGTGAAAGCCAAAGGCCGCATTGACCCCGCCACAGGTACGTCGCCAACAGAGATGCAGATGGGCGGGGTCATCTACGGCGATGCTGCCAACAAAGCCGCCCGGTTTATCATGAACTGCAACCAGAAAAAGGTTCCACTCGTGTTCATTCAGGACGTGACGGGCTTCATGGTGGGGAGCCGCGCCGAGCAGGGCGGCATCATCAAAGACGGGGCCAAACTGGTCAGCGCGATGGCCAATTCGGTGGTGCCCAAGTTCACGGTGGTGGTGGGCAACAGCTACGGCGCGGGCAACTACGCCTTATGTGGCCGCGCCTTCGACCCGCGCCTGATGGTGGCCTGGCCCACGGCCCAAATGGCCGTGATGAGCGGGGCTTCGGCGGCAAAAACCCTGCTGCAAATTCAGGTAGCATCGCTGAAAGCCAAAGGCGAGACCATTACGCCGGACAATGAACAGGCTCTTTTACAGCGCATTACCGATCAATACAACGCCCAACTGTCGCCCTACTACGCCGCTGCCCGCCTTTGGGTCGATGCCGTTATTGACCCGCTCGACACGCGCCGCTATATCTCCGTAGGCATCGAAGCCGCCAACCACGCCCCCATCACAAAAGCGTTCAACGTGGGGAATATTCAGACGTGATTGGTTACGCAGGATTTGTTGCTAATCGGGCAACTCTCCATCCTCAAAAACGTCAGGAATTACCAGTTGGTCATCTCCGGCGGCATTCATTTCCTGAAAGGATTCTTCCCAGCCATCCCGTGGGTTAGGAGCAGGGTTCGGGGTGGTTCCGCCCTTCCCTGATTCTCCCTCAATTCCATTGCCAGTAACATTTTGGTTTACCATATTTTTTTTCATTTCATCACACTCAACACGCCCTGCATCAGCGCGGCGTGGCCGGGGAAGGTACAAACGTACTGGTAGTTGCCGGGGGTGGCGGGGGCAGTGAAGTAGAGGGCCTCCGCCGATTCGGGTTGCATAATGTTGGTGTGAAACAGCACGTCGGGGCTGGTAGGTACGTAGTTCATGGCCGCTCCGTTCAGGTTCAGGCGCAAGGCCGCGTTACCCACCGCGTTGGCCGTTCCGGGTTTGACAATCACGCAGTTGTGTAGCATATCGTCGTTGTTGTTGAACACAAATTTGATGCGGCTACCCGCCTTCACCACCACTTTTTCGGTATCGAATTTCAGGCCGGGTTTGGTGCCGATGCTCACCACCTGGTCGGGGCCGCTGGTCCAGGCGGCGGGCATCTCCACCACGCGCTTGGCCGATGGTTTGCTGGCGGTTTTCGCCGTTTTGCCCGCCGTTGGCGTGGGCATCGTCATGGTGCTGTGGTCGTGCATAGTGGCTTTGGCCGAAGCCACGGGCCGGGCGGGCAGGTTGGCCAGCGGGCCGGGGGCAATGGCATTGAGGGTGTAGTAACCCGTGTTGTGCAATAATGGCAACGTACCTGTGGCCGACCGCACCCCCTCGGCTTTTACTTCGTGAATGTACCCTTCGCGCAGGGCGGTATCGGCCACAAGTCGCGCCGTGAGGCCGTCCTGGCTTAGGAGTATGCCCCGGATGGGTACGGGGCGGGTGTTTTCGATGTCGCTGCCGTAGGTGCTGTGGTATTTGTAGGTGAAACTATTCAGCGAGTAGCTGGCGGGGTCTTCGGCGGTTTTGCGGTCGGCGGGCAGGGTAAATTCCACCTCGAACCCGTCTGATTTAGAGCGAATAGTTTTCATCTCGAAGGGAATTTTCCCGGTCCAGACCAGGCGTTGAATGCCGAACGGTGCCTTGCCCGTGGCCGACCACCCCCGGCTGGTCATGCCCGCAAACAGCGACCCATCCTGCCCCCAGAGTAACCGCAAGATACCCGATTGGAACCCCTCGCGGAACGGAAAACACGCTCCCTGCCACTCACCGGCCACTTTTTCCAAGCTCATCCGCATCACTTTACTGTGCCCCTGGTCGCCCACGAACAGTTGCCCGGCAAACGGCCCGAAGGCCCCGGCGGTGGTGTCTTCGCGGATATCAGCGGTGGAAATGCCCATCAACGTGTGCGGAAACCACACGGCGGGTAGTTTCAGACCCTTCACCGTTTTGGCCACTTCATACATGGGTTTTCCGGTGCTGGGTACGTCGTCGGGCCGCAGCGCAAGGGGCGAATCGGGTTCGCCGCTCCAGCGCAGCCCGGCGGGGTTGCCCGCAAAATCGCCTCTGGCCAGGTGCGTCACCCGACCCGACCCCACCCAGTCGCCTTGGTTTTCGCCGTAAAAAATGCTCCCATCGCGCAGCACGCCGAACCCGGCTGGCGAGCGGAGGCCCGTGGCCCAGGGGGTCATTTCGCCCTTGTCGTTCAGTTTCAGCATCCAGCCTCGCCATTTGCTTTGGCTGGCTCCGTGGCCAATCCAGTCCAGGTTGAGGGTAATAACCATGTCGCCGTCGGGCAAGGAAACGGGGCCGTAGCTATACTGGTGGTAATTCCCCGACAGGGGCCATTTATAGAACGACCGGTATTCGTCGGCAATATCGTCGTCGTCGGTGTCAATGAGGCGGGTCACTTCGCCGCGTTGGGTGGCAAACAGTTCGCCCTTAAACGGCCCGGTGGTGCGGTAGAGCAGCCCCAGCGGCTCGTGGAGGCCGGTGGCAAATCGTTTGTAAGTCGGTTGGCGGCTTCCTTCCATGTAGGGGTTCCCCACCAGCCACACCTCGCCCCGGCG
>JAYUKZ010000079.1:0-1338 GCA_043763995.1 Fibrella sp. | reverse complement strand
ATCGAACTGTATTCGGTGTGGTAGCCGCCAATGAGTTCGGTTTCGCATTCGGGCAAATCGAACGGTGTGCGGTTGCATTCGGCGAAGGCGCAGGTCAGGAAAATGACGAAGCCCAGGGGTTGGGTAAACACGTTCCACTCCCAAACGCTGGCCTGTTCGGCCACAATGTGCCGCAACGACAGCGAGCCGGTCATCATCAGGATGGCAATGATGGAAAGCCCCAACGCCACTTCGTAGCTGATGTTTTGCGAAGCCGCCCGGATGGCTCCCAGCAGCGAAAACTTGTTGTTTGAAGCCCAGCCGCCAATCATCAGCCCATATACCCCCAGCGACACTACCCCGAAAACGTACAAAATGCCCACGTTGACATCAATCCCCTGCACAGGTACGTCGGCGGTGCCGTAACGGATGCTGTCGCCGAAGGGCACCACCGCGCTGGCCATCAGGGCGGTGAGCATGGAGAGGCACGGCCCCAGAATAAACAGCCATTTGCTGGCCTGCGCCGGAATAAAATCTTCCTTGAAAAACATCTTGCCCGCGTCGGCAATGGGTTGAAGCAAGCCATACGGCCCGGCCCGGTTTGGCCCGATGCGGTCTTGCAAAAAAGCCGCCACCTTGCGCTCGGCGTAGGTCGAGTAGGTGGCAATGAGCAGCGTGATGCCGAAAATGGCCAGAATCACGAGCGACCGGATGATGAGAATGGTAAGGTCCATGTAGAAAACTTAGTGGATGAGGCGTTCGGGCGGGAGGGGCTGAATGCCGAGTTGCGCCGTGTCCCGCGCATCATCAATTTGCTTGTACTGCGCCGCCGCCACTTTGTTACCGAAACTGGGCAACGTGAGGTCTTTGCGGTATTTGTTGGCCGAAATGACCGATGCCCGCGAGATTTTGGTGGGGCCTTCCAGCACCCAGTCGGCGGTTTGTTTTTTGTCGAACCGGCAGGTATTGCAGATAAACGACTTGGCTTCGCCCCACTCATTTTTGCGGGCCGTTACCCGAATCACCTCGCCCCCCCGGTACCAAAGCGATACCTCGCCCGAACAGGTGGGGCAGTCGCGGTGGGCATCAACGGGTTTGGTGAACCAGACCCGGTTTTTGAACCGATACGTCTTGTCGGTGAGCGCACCCACGGGGCATACGTCGATCACGTTTCCCGAAAAATCATTGTCGATGGCCTTCTCGATATACGTACCTATTTCGGAGGCATCGCCCCGGTTCAGCACGCCGTGTACGCGTTTTTCGGTAATCTGGTCGGCGGTTTGCACACAACGGTAGCACAGGATGCAGCGCGTCATGTGGAGCTGGATGTAGGGGCCGATGTCTTTTTTCTCGAACGTG
>JAYUKZ010000078.1:0-17898 GCA_043763995.1 Fibrella sp. | reverse complement strand
TTCAACTGGATGGTCGTGTAGAGCGCGGGGCCGGTCTCGATTCTGAATTCGGTTGGCTCAATCAGGCGCAGATACCCCCGCACGGTCAGGGGTTGGTTGTGGACGTTAGCCACGCATTCTACCCTCTTATCAAATTTATGAAAACTGTTGCTGTCGTTGAAGACACAGTTGATAATCTGAAAGTTATCCGTCACCTCCTGGGCAGAAATTCCGCTCGCCTACACGTTGTAGGAGAAGCCCAAAGCGTCAATGAAGCGTATTGTGTGAATATTTCAAACGCAAAGAGTGTAACACTCATTACCACTACCAACTCGTTGACGCGCCTCAGCAGTGTATTCGGTAAGATGAAACGGAGCCTGCGAGAATGACCATTGTTGATTTGTTATCTAAACAGATAGGTCTGTGTGAAAAAAAGGGGGGGGTGTTGATTTTCGTCGGGACTGGGCAGTGGTGAATAGTACTTTTATCTAACTGAGTTGACTTGTGTTTGACAGCTTTACCCATTTCATCTAAACACTTAATAAAGTGTTTACTATTTTAGATAAGTCGACCATATGTTGGGACTGAACGGGCGAAGCTTTAGAAAGTAATGGGAAATTGAAAATACTGGTAGTGGGGTGAACCCTGTATTTGCCAAACTACGAAGCCACGACCACACAGTAAAAGCCACTGACCGACTACCAGCGGGCCGCAATCCTTCCGGCGATTTCGTTCGCTCTTTTTTAGTTTGAAATGCAAGCATAAGCACGATTTACGGTACGTTATGGATGCTTTTCTGTAGCTGTTGAGAGCAGTAACACACGGAGCTGCCCGTGCGGTGGCGCAACGTGTCCCAAAGTGGGCCTCACCGCTAACCCATTTACTATCACAACCACCAGTGGAAGTTGACGGAAACCCTTAAGCGAATGAACCTGCGCTTAAACCAATTCAGATCGTCAGCGGGAGGGAGAAAACCACAGCAGCGGACTCTCCAAATCCATCTGCCTTGTGTAGTGATTCACAGAGTCAGTCCGCCGATGCGGTTAAGTTGACTCCTCGTATTTTCGAGTTTCGGAAAATTAATGCCAACAAACCTGTTCGTGGTCAAGTACGGTAGGTATTGGTTAATACCCAGAGTCGGCTTTGGGCGGCTGATGTACATGCCGCCAACTAGGGCGATGAGCCGAAACTAGTCGACCTCATCGGGTCAATCTCCTAGGGGCAGATGAGCGATTAGAGAAGATATATGGGGATTAGACATAGAACGGTGTCTTAGAAAGCGGCTTTGGCTCGGTTGGAGTACTGATTTTGAGAAAGCGTCCCGTATTGAGTCTACTAAAGGCTTTGCCCCGGTCGCCAGGCGGTGGATTGTGGAGCGGAGTATTAGTTGGGAGAATTCCTTACCGGTCCGCCAGTGCGAGCGCTTAGTGAAAAAGTAGTGGTATACCTTAAGTTCATCCATAAATGGCTTGCTCTGTCTACTATTTAAATCATGTTGCAGAAACGCCCTCGAATTTAGGTAGTTTATGTCCCGGAATGCTCTCAAATACTCGAATATCAAATTTCAATTTTTCTTCAAATGTTTGGTGATAATTCTATGTGTTTTCGTATGAATAATAAATTTCTGAAATGGTCTATCTTAAAAATTTGCTATTTAGCATTGACCATAATTGTATTAATGACCTCGTGTGTCACTGTAAAACCCACCCCGATTGCACCGCCGGAACTTGAGTATTTTCAGGGTAAGGATTCAATATTTCCTGCTGTGGTTGAGACTGTAGTTCCGCCAATTTCAAAGATTCGAAAGGGCGATATATTAGGAATCATTGTGAGCAGTTTAAACCGCGAGTCGAATGAAATCATGAATTTTTATAATGTAAGCACATTGCCGTTAGCAAGTTTCTCGCCGGGTAATAGTTTGGGAGGTAATAATACTCAACCGTTGGGTTATCCTGTAGATTCTTTGGGTAACGTGTCGATTCCGTTAATAGGGAAACAAAAACTTGAAGGGCTTACCATACAACAGGCTGAAGACAAGGTTAGAATAGAGGTTGAAAAAACACTCAAAGACCCGGCAGTAAGTATCCGGTTCATGAACCATAAATTTACAGTGTTGGGTGAGGTTGGTCAGGCCGGTATATTTAACTTACAAAACGACCGGACTACGCTAATTGATGCTATTACAGTGGCAGGTGATTTAACAATTTTCGGCAAACGGGACAGCATTAAAGTTATTCGGACCAGTGGTAATAGACGGGAGATAGGCTTCGTAAGTCTTCGTAACAGGGCCGTGTTTATGTCACCTTATTTCTACATTCGAAATGATGACATTATATATGTTGAGCCAACTAAAGCAAAAGTTCTTCCGCTACCACAACAACGCCAACCTCGTGAACCCAGCCTATTTGTGCAACGGACACCACTTTTCCTGGGTATTCTGACTACGATCATAACGCTGGTATTTCTTATCAGGCAATAAGCTTCTGACCGATTGTTTACCTAACCAAAAGACGTACCTAAAGCCTATTCATATGAACCAAAGTGAACAAGCCTTTCCGGAAGATCAGGAAGAAGAGACCAATCTGCTCAGCTATGTTTTCAGGTACCTTCGCTACTGGTATTTGATTGTATTTTCATCAGCTGTCTGCCTCACATATGCTTACATCTATTTAAGGAAATACACACCTATCTACCAGATCAGTGCCACAATACTGATAAAGGATGATAAAAGGGTGAACTCACAGGTGCTGGAAAAACTGGATATGAAGGGAAGCAGCAAGCTGGTGGAAAATGAAATGGAAGTGCTGAAATCACGGGCTTTACTTGGACGAGTAGTTGATAATCTGAATCTGACGGTTTCCTGTTGGGTAGAGAACAATGCCCGCGACGAAGAACTTTACACAGAAAGCCCGGTTGCGCTCAATGCCATTGAACTCTCTGATTTTGCTTATAATAATTCACTCTACATTAAAATAGGGCCGGGTCGTAAATATCAGTTGTTTGATCAGAACCAAAAAAAGCTAGGCACCTTTGACTATAGCCAACTGGTAAAAAATCAATACGGCAAGTTTACGGTCCTTGATAAAGATGGTGCTCATGATTCGTATCCAACCCCGGTGAAGGTAACGTTTCAGAGCCGTGACATGAAGATAAGTACGTTGGCCGGGCAGCTCCAAATAAAACTTCTAAACTATGAAAGCACCTTAATTTCGGTAGTATTAGAAAACTCACTTCCAAAAAAGGGAAGAGATATTTTAACAAAATTGCTGGATGAGTATGCTTTTACAACTCTCGAGGATAAAAATCGTGAGGCTGCCAACACACTGCGATTTATTGAGGAACGCTTGAAATTAGTTACGGCTGAATTAGGAGACGTAGAACAAAATGTTGAACAGTTTCGACGTTCTAAGGGCATAACTGATTTAAGTTCAGAAGCTAATCTTTTTTTGGGAAAAGTTGAAGACAATGACTCTAAACTAAATGAACTGAATATCCAAATAAAAGTACTCAATGGTGTTGAGCAATACCTTACTAGCCCACAGGTAGGCATCGTTGCACCGGCAACAATGATGGGTGTCACAGACCCAGTATTGACTTCCTATATTGAACAATTATCGCAATTAGAAATCGAGCGTAGTAAACTGGCACAAACTGTTCAACCGGGCAATCCCTATCTGGAAACAGTCAATGGTCAGATGCGTAATGTTAAACAGGCTGTTCGGGAGAATTTGGCAAACCAGAAACGAAACCTGAGTATAACGAGAGGAAGTTTAGTTGCGCTGAACAATAGACTTGAGGGAGCTATGTCTGCCATACCCAAGAAGGAGCGTGAGTTTGTAGGCATCAAACGACAGGCCAATATTAAGGAAGACTTATATTTGTTACTACTCAAAACGCGTGAAGAAACAGCCATATCATATGCGTCAACTGTTACTGACAGTCGCGTAGTTGATATACCTTTTTCGACAGGCGTACCTATAAAGCCCAATGAAAGTAATGTTTACTTAATAGCTTTTCTGGTAGGCTTAGCCATTCCATTTGCTTTTATTACACTGAAAGAAACTTTGACCACCACAGTCCAGGCAAAGAGTGAAATTGAACGTAAGACGGGTCTGGAAGTGTTTGCCGAAATTACACACAAGTCAAAGTTAGATAAGGACGAAATTATCGATGTTCGTAGTCAAAGTTTCATGAGCGAACAAATTCGAATGTTACGCTCCAATATGCAATATTTGCTTTTGGACTCACTCAAAGGAGTTGGTAGAACTGTGTTAATTACCTCGTCGACTAGCGGTGAAGGTAAAAGTTTTGTTACCATTAACCTGGCGGCTTCGCTGGCAATGCTCAATAAAAAAGTGGTCGTTCTGGGTATTGACTTGCGTAAACCCAAAATACATCAACATTTCAACCTGTCGAATAAAGTAGGTATATCGTCGTACCTGATTGGGAAACTAGGTATCGAGGATATTATACAGACCACTTTAGTTGATAATTTGTACATAATACCCAGTGGCCCGATCCCACCTAATCCGTCGGAACTAATAGCCAACGGACAAGTGAAGGTGTTACTTGATGAGTTACGCCATTCGTTTGATTATATTCTGATCGACACGGCCCCAATCAGCCTAGTTACTGATGCTACGCTACTGGCTCCATTTGCTGACATTTGTTTCTATTTAGTGCGATACCGAAAAACACCTAAGTTATACCTTAAAACAATTGCTGATTTAAACCGCCGAAAACTCTTCAAATCAATTAACATTATTTTCAATGGTGTTAAACATGAAAGTTCAGCCGCACATGCCTACGGTTATGGCTACGGTAGTGTTGATTACTTTACTGATGATAAAAAGAGCTGGCTGAACCGACTTCGGTCCTGATAGTACTTACCAATAGTCACTGGTTTTTGTTACTCAAAAACAGTGCCATTTTCACACTCTGCATCAGGTACATATTTGGCTGGACTGGCATTTTTAGCACATGGATATTTTAATCAAAAAGATAGCCATTAGGTATACTAAAATATTGATTTCAAACTGTGAACGTTGTCTGTAAATCAGTTTTATACCTCACTTAGTTCGAATCGACCATAATGGTTCTGATGAGTAAACGTAAGAAAGTAATGTAGCTTGATGCTTTCCAGTTTAAGATGTGTCACCAATCTGATTCATTATGAAATTATACCATGCGTCATCGATATGCTATTATTAAATAACCCAGCTATTGCTATCATCGGGCTGGGCTACGTTGGCTTACCCTTAGCCGTAGAGTTCGGAAAAAAATATTCGGTTCTTGGGTTCGATACCGACAAGAATCGCGTCATGCAACTTAAAGAGGGATACGACCATACGCTCGAGATGCAACCTGAGCAAATTACCGCTTCAGTTCATCTGAGGTTCACACAAGAAGCCGATGTGCTTCGCGCTTGTAACGTATTTATTGTAACAGTACCAACACCTATTGATGGCTTCAAAAAACCGGATCTGAGCTTTCTACTAAGTGCATCGGCAACGGTAGGAAAAGCCTTGAAAATAGGGGATGTGGTTGTTTTTGAATCAACAGTTTATCCGGGTTGCACGGAGGAAGACTGCGTACCGGTTTTAGAGAAGCACAGTAAATTAGTTTATAATCAGGATTTTTTTTGCGGTTACTCGCCTGAACGTATTAACCCCGGCGATAAAGAGCGTACACTTATTAAAATAGTGAAGATAACGTCGGGGTCAACGCCCGAAGCTGCCGTATTTGTAGATGAACTATATGGTTCAATCATTGAAGCAGGTACGTATAAAGCACCTTCCATTAAGGTAGCAGAAGCTGCAAAAGCTATTGAAAACGCTCAGCGTGATATTAATATATCTTTTGTAAATGAACTAGCCCTAATATTTGACCGAATGGGAATTGACACCAACGATGTTTTGGCTGCGGCCGGAACGAAGTGGAATTTTCTAAAATTCAAACCGGGCTTAGTGGGTGGTCATTGCATTGGTGTCGATCCGTATTACTTAGTGCATAAAGCCCAGAGCTTGGGCTATTATCCACAGGTAATTGCATCAGGCCGTTTGGTTAATGACAGTATGGGTGGTTTTGTTGCTAAAAAAATACTGAAAAGATTGATTGCCAATGGGTTACAAATTCAATTAAGCCGCGTCCTGATTTTAGGTATTACGTTTAAAGAAAACTGTCCAGATATACGAAATACCAAAGTCGTAGATATTTATTATGAACTTGCCGATTTTGGTGTTAGCGTGGATATATATGACCCCTGGGCTCATGCCGAAGCTGTTCACGATGAGTATGGTATATCGTTACTAACTGATTTAGAAACACACACCTACGATGGTATTATACTAGCCGTTGCTCACCAGCAGTTTCTTGCGTTGAACATAAATAAGCTAAAAAAGGACGGTAAATCCATACTATTCGATGTTAAATCTATAGTTGACCGTGGTTTGGTTGACATCCGGCTTTGATATTTTTTTTACCGATGCTGACAATTAATTATTACCCTACTCTCCACACGTTATGTCTCATCACAAAGTGTACCAAAATGAAGGCCTTTTTGGCCACAGTGCATTTGTTAAAATTACAGCAATACCCGGCTTACGTAACCAGCCATCAAGCGCTGTTACTAAATGGTCGGCTTCGTCACTGCTATCAGAGTGCTTACTCCAGATAGGACCGTCAGAAACGTGGCAAAAGAGATCGGTGGGGGCTATTCTGAGTGATCACTCAACGCAAATTTTTAGTAATTTGTATATCGATGAATTAATTTGGGGGCAACACGGATTAAACCAATTTTTTGCTCGTGTTCATAAATTACTTTCGAGTGACAGTTATTTTGCCTTACGTATTATCACCGCTGAAAACATTAAATTTGACATTCAGCAACAGTATGCTTCTTTTTTGTTTCCCTTTTATTATGGTAGCCACTTTTTATTGAGGCGCGTCCTGCCCAAGCTAAACGGGTTTAGAAAAATAAGCCGGTTGCTTGGATTACCTGTTGACATTTCCAAGGCGGAAATCATAGGTCGATTGATTTATAATGGGTTTAGCATTGTGAGCGTGGATGAAACGAATAAGGAAACTATAGTAATTGCCAAAATAAATATCGCTGATAACCCAAGTGTCTCTAAGCCACTGCCCAATGAGGGTTTCTTGTTCAGGATGCAACGGGTGGGTCAACATGGGAAACCCATTGTGGTGTTTAAACTCAGGTCCATGCATCCGTATGCCGAGTACGTGCAAGACTACCTGCATCGCACAAATGGCATTGATAAGGGCGGAAAATTCAAAAATGATTTCCGCGTTAGTACGGGAGGCCGGTTCATTCGCAAGTATTGGCTCGATGAACTGCCTATGCTTATTAACCTACTACGGGGGGAGGTAAAACTAATTGGCGTGAGACCCATCAGTGAACATTATTTTACCCTGTATCCGCCCAGTGTGCAACAAGTTAGGCGCAAGCACAAACCCGGTCTTTTGCCTCCATTCTATGCTGATTTGCCCACTACGTTTGACGAAATTGTAGCTTCAGAAGTAAAATATTTGGAAGCCTATGAACGTCAACCATTACAAACGGATTTGCGCTATCTCAAAAAAATACTCGCAAATATTATCATCCGTAGGGTTCGGAGCAAATGACCTGTCATAGACCAGCCGTGTCTGCTACTATTCAGAACATACAGATGGTTGATCTAAAAAATCAATATCTGAAAATTAAACCTGCTATTGATGCGGCTATTCAGGCGTGTATCAATACAAGCAATTTTATTAAAGGCCCTCAGGTTGGCGTGTTTGAGCAACGCTTCGGGCAATACCTTCGGGTCGGGAATGTGATTGCCTGTGCTAATGGCACAGATGCTCTGCAAATTGCCATGATGGCACTCGATCTTCAACCCGGCGACGAGGTAATTGTGCCTGCCTTTACCTATGTGGCAACCGCTGAGGTAGTTGCTCTGTTACGGCTGAAGCCTGTATTGGTTGACGTTGACCCGCACACGTTTACACTCGACCCTGCCGCGTTGGAGGAGGCCATCAGTTCGCGAACAAAATTGGTAGTGCCGGTACACCTGTTTGGCCAATGCGCTGATATGGAACGAATTACGGCGATATGCGCCGGTCGAGAGTTGGCCATCGTTGAAGATGCCGCACAGGCAATAGGTTCCACTTACACGTACCTGTCGGGGGTTTCGCTTTCGGCGGGAGCTATGAGCGATTTAGGTACAACATCGTTTTTTCCTTCCAAGAATTTGGGATGCTTCGGCGATGGCGGGGCTGTTTACACCAATGATGACCAACTGGCCAAACGCGCACGAATGATTGCCAATCACGGGCAGGCCCAACAGTACCAGCATGAATTAGTAGGTATCAACTCGCGCCTGGACTCGATCCAGGCCGCAATTTTAACCGAGAAATTAGTTCATCTGGCCGACTACACCCGCGCCCGCCAACGGGTAGCTGATACATACGATGCCACCTTGGGTAGAATAGATGGGCTGGAGATTCCCCGGCGGACGGGGCAATCAACGCACGTCTTTCACCAATACACGCTGAAAGTGCCAACCACTGAACGTGATAATTTGAGAACGTACCTGCAACAGCATGGTATTCCAAGCATGGTTTACTATCCATCGCCTCTGCATCACCAGAAAGCGTATGCTGCCATTGGCCGGGTAGCGGGCGATTTGCCGATAACGCAAGATTTGTGCAAACGGGTGCTGTCGCTGCCTATTCATACCGAACTAACCGACGAGCAACTCGGCTACATCACCGACACCGTTAGTCGCTATTTTTCGTAAAATGATGGAGGGCATATTTATCCATCCAACTGCCGTTGTTGATGAGGGCTGCACTATAGGTGAAAGCACCAAAATCTGGCATTTTTCCCACATCATGCCTGGCTGCTTACTCGGCCCTTGTTGTAACATCGGGCAGAATGTAGTGATCTCGCCCGAGGTGGTACTTGGGCGCAACGTGAAGGTGCAGAACAACGTGTCAATTTACACCGGCGTTACCTGCGATGATGATGTATTTCTGGGGCCGTCAATGGTGTTTACGAATGTCATTAACCCCCGTAGCATTATTAACCGGCGTGGACAATATCAGAAAACGCACGTTGGGAAAGGGGCAAGCATTGGGGCCAACGCCACCATTGTATGCGGCCACAACATCGGAGAATATTCGTTCATAGGGGCCGGTGCCGTCGTTACAAAAGACGTACCTGCCTACGCACTGGTAGTGGGGAATCCGGCCCGGCAAATCGGTTGGGTCAGCGAATACGGACACCGTCTGACGTTTGCCACCAATGGCATCGCTGCCTGCCCGGAAAGTGGCCTCAACTATGAACTCAAACAGGGCCGAGTATCGCCCGTCAGCTGATCTTTTCACTATCCATACTTCCCTACATACTCAATGCACACGTTCGCCCTAGTCGGCGCGGCTGGCTATATTGCCCCCCGCCACCTGAAAGCCATCAAAGACACTGGAAATCAGTTAGTTACTGCCTTCGATAAGTTCGACCCAGTCGGCATAATGGACAGTTTTTTTCCGAATGCTGACTTTTTTACTGAGTTCGAGCGATTCGACCGGCACATTGATAAGTTACGCCGGTGTGGGCAATCTATCGAGTACGTAAGTATTTGCAGTCCCAACTACCTGCACGACGCGCACATCCGATTTGGTTTGCGTAGCGGGGCGCACGTGATCTGCGAGAAGCCGTTGGTGCTGAACCCCTGGAATATCGATGGGCTGGCCGAGATGGAAGCTGAAACAGGCAAGCGCGTTTACAATATTTTGCAGTTGCGGTTACACCCCAGCCTGATTGCATTGAAGAACAGAATTGACAACGACCCGGCCAACAAAATTTATGACCTCGACCTGGCCTACATCACCTCACGCGGGAAGTGGTATAACGTAAGCTGGAAGGGCGATACGACAAAATCGGGCGGAATTGCTACGAACATCGGTGTACACTTCTTCGATATGCTAATCTGGATATTCGGGGCTGTTCGGCAGAACCTCATTCACGTCCGGGAGGAAAATAAGGCGGCTGGCTACTTAGAACTCGAACGGGCACGGGTTCGCTGGTTCTTGAGCACCGATTACCAAACTCTGCCTGAAGCCGTGAAACTGGCGAACAAGCAAACTTACCGCTCGCTGCAAATCGAGGGTGAAGAGATCGAGTTTAGCGACGGTTTTACGGATTTACACACCAAAAGCTACCAGCAGATTCTGGCCGGGCAGGGCTACGGGCTAAGCGAAGTGCATCCGTGCATTGAAACCGTAGCCCACATCCGCACCGCTCCACTTGCCCGGCTCAACGGCGACTATCACCCGCTGATACACCCGCAGCGGCAGTTCGTTACGGTGCAATAGTTCAAGGTATACATGACCACCCTTCCCGAAAAAAAACCTTACGCCCACTCGATAACACCCCATAGCAGCCTGTTCGATCTGCGGCTGGGCGAAATCTGGCAGTACCGCGATTTGCTGGTGCTGTTTGTGCGCCGTGATTTTGTTGCCAAATACAAACAGACGATTCTGGGACCGATCTGGTTTTTTATTCAGCCTATTTTTCAGACCCTTATGCTGGCTGTTGTATTTGGCGGCATGGCTAAATTATCCACCGACGGAGTGCCGCGCATCCTGTTTTATCTGGCGGGCATAACGGCCTGGAACTACTTTGCCAATTGCCTCCGAACAACTTCTAACACGTTTACAGCCAATGCGTCGCTGTTTGGTAAAGTGTATTTTCCAAGGGCCGTAATGCCGCTTTCGGTCATTGTCAGCAACTTAATTCAGTTTGGTATTGGCCTGCTGCTGTTCCTGTTGCTCTATATCTTTTACGCCCTCGTCGGCAACTACACGCCCAAGCCCCATGCTACCTTATTGCTGCTACCTCCGCTGATCTTGATGATGGGGTTTATGAGCTTGGGATCGGGCATGTTGATTTCGGCCCTCACCACCCGCTACCGTGATTTGCAGTACCTAGTCGAATTTGGTGTGCAACTGCTCATGTATGCTACTCCGGTGATTCTGCCCCTGTCGGCGGTACCAACAAAGTACCGACCCATCATGTTTGCCAACCCTATGACGGGCGTTATTGAAACGTTTAAGCACGGTTTTTTCAGCACCGGCACCTTTTCATGGCCCCTCTTGAGTTATTCGGTCGGATTTACAATCACCATTTTTATACTGGGTTTAGTGGTATTTAACCGAACCGAAAAGAATTTTATGGACACGGTCTGACCGGTTCGTTCTCAATTTTCATGAAGCCCATTATCCGCGTCGAAAGCATATCAAAACAATATCGGTTAGGCACTATCGGTACAGGCACTATCCGCGACGACGTGCAGCGGTTATGGCACCGGCTTCGGGGCAGAGAGGACCCATTTCTAAAAGTTGGCGATACCAATGACCGAAGCATATCGGGCGGCAGTGATTACGTGTGGGCGTTGGAGGACATCAATTTTGAGGTAATGCCTGGGGAGGTGTTAGGTATCATTGGCAAGAACGGAGCGGGTAAATCAACGCTACTGAAGATACTCTCGAAAGTAACCGGCCCCACCACCGGACGAATTGACTTTAACGGGCGTATTGGCAGCTTGCTTGAGGTTGGTACGGGCTTTCACCCCGAATTGACGGGCCGCGAAAATATCTTCCTCAATGGGGCCATTTTGGGCATGACAAAACGGGAGATTAAAGCCAAATTGGACGAGATTATCGACTTTTCGGGCTGTGAACGCTACATCGACACGCCCGTTAAGCGGTACTCCAGCGGAATGACCGTTCGATTGGGCTTTGCTGTTGCCGCCCACCTCGACCCCGAAATTTTGGTTGTAGACGAAGTACTGGCCGTAGGCGATGCTGATTTCCAGAAAAAGGCCATTGGTAAAATGCAGGACGTAAGCCGAAACGAAGGCCGAACGGTACTGTTTGTGAGCCATAATATGGGCGCGGTTAGAAGTTTGTGTACCACAGGCATTATTCTCGCCAACGGAAGACTAACTTTTGCTGGCACAAGCACCGACGCTACAGCCCGTTACCTATTGGTGAATAACAATAGAGAGGGAGTAATTATTGAGAAAATTACGAAGTTGCACCCTGACATTATCATCAACAACATCCGAGTCAACGGCTCCGATTCCAGTTATATGAGCATTTCGGGAGAAGAAGATTCATTAAACATTCAAATTAACGGTACGCTCAACAAACCGTTACCCCTGTATTTTGAAGCCGTTTTATTTGATGAAAATCATGTTCCGTTTGCTATATATAATCCTGATTTTACCTTCGGTCAACAAAAAAACTATGGAGTCGGCCCGTTCGAAATCCGTGAAAACATCACGCTGCCCCAACAAATGAACAAAGGGCAATTTTATATAAACCTGCTTTTGGTAGAACCCCTGAAACAAGTATTCATGGAAACACGGCAGGCAGTGATTGTCGATTGCCAAGGGTTCGCCACGACAAACGGGTACACTTACGTGTTCAGGGATGGCGGGCTGATTAATTTGAGTTGATTGATAAGCACTATGGAGAGTATTAAATCAAGTATTAAAAAAGCAATTTACGATGCGTTTCCCGCCACGTTTAAGCTGTTTCTGGCGCAGGAAATCGTGAACCGACATAACTATCTGCGTTTTTTGACTACCTCGTTCTCTCAGGAAGGGGAAGACATTATTTTATCCCAGCTTTTTTACGGCAGAGCAAACGGGTTTTTTGTTGACGTAGGGGCGCATCATCCCATCCGATACTCTAATACCTACCGCTTTTATCTGCATGGCTGGCGGGGAATCAACATCGACGCGATGCCCGGCAGTATGCGTGCGTTTAACGAAATTCGCCCGGAAGACATCAACGTGGAAGCCGCCGTTTCGGATCAAAACGAGGTCCTGACCTACGCTATGTTCAACGCGGGTGGCCTGAACACGCTCTCCACCGAACGAGCGGATGAACTGGCAAAACAAGGCGTGGAACCGTATCGAACCGTAGCCATTGATACGGTTAAACTTCAGCACATACTGGCAACCCACGTACCGCCCGGCCAACCTGTTGATTTTATGTCGTTGGACGTAGAAGGATTTGAACTGAACGTGTTGAAATCCAACGACTGGACAACATTCAGGCCGACGGTTGTTTTGGTCGAGTCGCTGGAGTTAATCAATAAAGATGATTTGGTGCGTTTTATGAGCCAACAGCAATACCACCTGATTGCACAGACGATCAATAATTTGTATTTCAAAACGGCAGTCACTGATTGACAGAAAGTTGCGGGGATTTATACACCATCCATTCCGATAAAAATTGGTTCGCAAGGCAGCGACGCGGGCATTTTCAAACAGCCACTTAGTTGGGGAAAGTACAACCCCGTTGTACAGGCTTACCACACAAACACGGGTGAATTAATGATTGGTATCAACCGAAACTTTCTTCCATAATACCGTTCTATGCGGGTTCCGGTTCTATTTATCATTTTTAACAAACGAGAGGAAACCAAACGGGTTTTTAACGTCATTAGAGATCAGCAACCGAGCCAGTTTTTTATTGCCGCCGACGGCCCGCGACCGGAAAAAAAAGGGGAAGCAGAAGCGTGCCGGTATGTGCGTGATTGGGTGCTGAGTCAGATTGATTGGGAGTGCGAGGTAAAAACCCTGTTTCGTGAGCAGAATGTGGGTTGCGGGCGGGGGCCATCGGAGGCTATATCGTGGTTTTTCGAGCACGTCAGCGAAGGCATTATTCTGGAAGACGACTGTTTGCCCAACGACACGTTTTTTCGGTTCAGCGCCGAGCTACTCGACCGATACCGGCACAACCCAAAAATTTCGATTATTTCGGGCAATAATTTCCAGTTGGTGCAACCCATGATGATGGAAGCCGATTATTATTTCTCGCTGTTTCCGAGTACCAACGGGTGGGCTACCTGGAAACGAAGCTGGGATGATTATGAATACCACATCGCATCGTGGCCGACTATTAACCAAAAAAAGTTTTTAAGCACGCTGTTTGGGGAACTGAAGTATCAGCTATTCTGGAAACGCCTGTTCGATTGGGCGTATGAAGCCAAGCCCGAAGATTGCTGGGATATTCAGTTTCATTACCACTGCATGAAACGAAATCAGTTGGCGGTCATACCGGCGGCCAATCTGATTTCTAACATCGGCTACGGTCCCGATGCCACCCACTCCAAAGATTCGGGCAGCTACTTTGCCAACGTACCCACGCACAAAATCGCCTTTCCGTTGCGCCACCCGGCCACGATACAACGCAATTATGAAGCCGATGAATTTATCCAGAATAACCTGTTCGGAGCGGTGGACGTTGATACCCGTTTCAAGAAATTCAAACGGCTGATTAAACGAATCATCCGCTACAATCAGCCCGCCTGACCAATAAACCACCGGCTGATTCATAAACTCCTGAGATGCACTTAATCGAACGAAAATTTCTATCTGCGTTGAAACGGCTGGTGCCAGCCGGTGGCCCGTATGATGGCATCGCGCACGAGTTCGATGATGCTCAGGTTCGAGGGCAGGCCGCATCTGATTTGATTAAAGAGCGCGTCGGAGCCGGTGGGCCACTAATGATTGCCCGCTTCGGCGCAACCGAACTGGCGTTTCTTACCACCTATCTTGCCACCGAAGAAAAAAGCTGGTGGCTTCGGAAACGGCGTTACTACGTTCAGAATAAAATCCGCACTTTCGGCTGGCAACCCGGCATCATTAACGACATGGTGAACGTATCCGGTTTTTTTCCATACAATCCTGACAACGCCCGCCGGTATACTCATTTGGTTTTAGACGACATTCATGAGTTAGACATTCTGGGTTCGTGGCTCTACCGCGAGCGGCTGCTGACACCTGAACTTCGGCACGTTACGAAGATACAACTCCCTGACCTGGAGCCGTATTATCACCAAAATCCGTGGAGTGATGTACTGGCCGGAAAAAAAGTGCTGGTGATTCACCCGTTTGCCGATACAATTCAGAAACAGTACGCACTGCGCCGGTATCTGTTTGCCGATAACCGTGTTTTACCTGATTTCGACTTGCATACCATGAAGGCTGTTCAAAGTGCCGGGCAATCAGAAACGCCGTTTGCCGACTGGTTTCAGGCCCTCGATTATATGAAAGCACAGATGGATCAGCGCGACTATGACATTGCCCTTGTTGGCTGCGGTGCCTACGGTTTTCATCTGGCGGCCCATGCCAAACGACGGCAGAAGATTGGTATTCATTTAGGCGGGGCAACTCAAATGCTGTTTGGTATCAAAGGCAAACGGTGGGAAGAAAACCCCGGCAGCCGGGAACTGATAAACGACTATTGGGTGAAGCCCGCAGACAGCGAACGACCTGAAAAATTTACGCTTATCGAAAACGGATGCTACTGGTAGTCAGTCTGTTCGGTGCTGGTGAAATTGACCACCGCGCTGTCTGATATGAACCGTTTATCGGTAATTACGATCAGTCTGAACAATGCGGATGGATTACGGCAAACCTGCGAAAGCTTGTTTACGCAGTCGTTTACCGATTACGAGTTTATTGTGATTGATGGCGGCTCGACGGATGGCAGCGTGGCGTTTTTGCAACAGCACACCGACCGCATTACCCACTGGACTTCCGAACCCGACCGGGGTATTTATCACGCCATGAACAAAGGAATCAGCCGGGCTACAGGTACGTATTGCCTGTTTCTGAATTCGGGCGATTGGTTGGTTAGTTCGTCAACGCTCGAAACCGTGTTTGCTCACCAACCGCAGGCCGACATCGTGGTAGGCGACGTTTATTTCTTCGACACGCAGACCAACGCCATCAAATGGCACGTGCCTTCGCCCGACGTGCTCACGGCCAAAACCTTGTTTCTGGGTACGTTGCCGCACCAGGCAACCCTAATCCGACGTAGCTTGTTCGGGCAGTTCGGGCTATATAACGAACAGTTGAGAATTGCCTCCGACTGGCTGTTTTTCTTGGAAGCTTCACTCGAACGTGGCTGTTCGTATCAGCACATCGCCGAAACAGTGGCTTATTTCAGCATGGACGGTATCAGTTGCAATCCGCAGACTAACTCACTGCCGCGCCGGGAACAACTTGGGGTGCTGCAACAAAAGTACCCCCGCTTTCTGCCCGACTATGACCGGCTCGACCAACTCGAAAAACAACGTACCCAATGGCTACAGAGTCGAGAATACGCAGTTTATCAATCTCTTGAGCGCGTAGGCGTTATTCGGGCTGGTATACTGGCCCGACGACTGAAGCGGTTTTTGACCCGCACTTTTCTAAGGAAACGCTCTACTTGAAAGCTCTTTTAAAAACAATTGCCCGGCGGTTTGGTCACGACATTCTGCACTTACCAACCGACCCAATCGCCCGGCAGTGGCTCGATCTGATGCATACCAACCAGATTGATCTGGTGTTTGATGTGGGGGCCAATGTGGGTCAGTATGCTCATCGAATCAGAGCGTTAGGTTACGGGGGCCAAATCGTTTCCTTTGAGCCGATGGCCGGTGCTTACGCGCAGTTGAGGGAGCGGGCAGCAGCAGATTCACAATGGCAGACAGTACATACCGGAATGGGCGACTATGACGGAACTGCCATTATTAATGTCTCGACGAACTCCTACAGCAGTTCATTGTTGGCTATGCTGCCGTTGCACATCGACAGTGCGCCTGAAGCGGCGTATATTCGACAGGAGCCAGTTAGCATACAGCGTCTAGATTCGCTGATTGACCAGTTTTATCAACCTGGCAAAAATCTGTACGTTAAAATAGATACCCAGGGTTTTGAACGGCATGTGTTTGACGGCAGTCGGCGGGCGTTCGATAAAATTCGGGGATTCCAGATGGAACTGTCATTGCAGCCGCTTTACGAGGGCGAAACACTGATGCAGGAGATGCTGACCCTGTTGCGGGCAGAAGGCTATACGCTCCGACTCATTGAAGGGGGACACAAGAATTACGAAACAGGCGAATTACTCCAGATTGAAGGGTACTTCTTTCGATGAACTCTAATCCTGTAGTATCCATAATAACAGTCAATCTGAACAACGCCCCCGGCCTGCAACAAACTGTTGATAGCGTGCTTGGCCAGGCACATACAGACTACGAGTTTATTGTGATTGACGGCGGCTCGACGGATGGCAGCGTGGCGTTTTTGCAACAGCACAGTGACCAAATTACGCACTGGACTTCCGAACCCGACCGGGGTATTTATCACGCTATGAACAAAGGAATCAGCCGGGCTACAGGTACGTATTGCCTGTTTCTGAATTCGGGCGACTGGCTGGTTGATGAATATGTGTTAGAACAGTGTTTTGCTCACAATCATACCTCCGATTTATTGATCGGAGGCTGTCATATATTGGAGTCCAACAATCGGATTCATACCTATAGTCTCAAGCAGGATCTAACGTTCTGGTCATTTTTCGGAACGACTATTCCGCATCAATCGGTTTTTATCAAACGTAGTTTATTTGGGAAACTAGGTTCATATGACGAGACATATCGAATTCATGGCGATTATCAGTTTTGGATTCGGGCAGTAATTATTAATACCTGCTCCGTTGCTTCGCTTCACGGCGTGGTTGCCAACTACAACCTGGAAGGTATCTCCGGTCAGGCGGCTCATGCAAAACAGTCTCAATGTGAAATTCAGCACATACAACAGCAATTCATCCCTTCCCGCGTGCTGGCCGACTACGAAAACTGGCAGGCCAAATCTGTTGAGTTACAACCTTGGGAATGGATAAAATCAAAACGGGTACTCCATGCAGCTATTCGTTTTCTGTTTAAGTCAGCTTTAGCTTTCGTGGCACTGAAACGGCACTTTATACTGCGCCCCTAGAACCGGACCACTTTGTCGAATAACGAAGTTGTTAGTTATTGTTTTTGTCCACTTGGTTTATACTGCTTTTTGCTCCCTTTAA
>JAYUKZ010000077.1:0-17909 GCA_043763995.1 Fibrella sp. | reverse complement strand
GCCTGGGTTATTACGGGTTCGATAGTCGCCAGCAGCGTGGCGGTTTCGAGACCGGGGCAGCGTATCAACTCCGGGTTGCCTACAATCAGCCCGGCTACAGGGTAACTAACACATTTTGGGTGAATTCGCCACGTAAATGACCTAAGTATCTGTATTTTAGTTGATTACGACGATTTAACCACTTCTGGCTCGTAGGATAGAATGGCCAGTAAGGATGCCTCCAACGGATCACGGCTAGAGTCTTCATCAAAGTTGAATTCGCCCTGAAAATTGATGTGTTGCCAGGCAACAGGTGATGTGCGGGGGAGCATTTCCACAATGATAGCTCGCTCAGCCTTTGTTGCATTGACTAATAAACGGCTCAGGTACAGGTAATTCCAGCAGATTACTGAGTTCTCGATCAATCGTTTACAGCCCTGCATAGTCAGTAACTCTTCCTGGTTGGCATATTGCAGCACACCGTTGTTGCCATAACTTACGGCCCGGCTCAGTGCATGAGCACTTTCAATCTTCTCCAATTGCTGATGAGTACGATGGCGCATTTGCTCGTCGTTCATATAACGCAGTAAAAAGCAGGTCCTAACCACCTTTCCAAACTCCTTTAATGCTTGATACAGCGGGTTTTGTAAAGCATATGAGTTGAGCCGCTTCATTACCAGCGAGGCCAGGGTATACTTGAGTTTAATGCTGACGATCAGGCGTAAAATACGATCCCACTGTTTAGCCACAATCGCTTCGTCCATTTCATCGCCGATGGCCAGTTGATAATCCGTAGAATGACTCATGGTTACGCCTACCATGCCGTGCAGCTTCTGGCGGTGCAGATCTGCCAAACGCGGCTGGAAGTCTATCCCCAACAGATAGGACACACTGAATACAGGGTCAGTAGCCCCATGAGAATCGGTCGAGTGAATCTGGGAGCGCACCACGTCGTTGTGCATTAGTCCGTCAATCACATACCAGGCTTCGCGGTCGGAAGCCGAAAAAGCCGTCGAATAAAACAGATCATGAATCGCGTTGATAAAACTGTAAATAGTGATGCCTTTTTCTTTGCCAAAGTATTTGGCTGAGTAGGTGCTGTGGATCGAATCGAAACCAACAGCGAATTTTTGTCCATCGCTGGACGTATGTCGCCCCTGCGGATTGTGATCGAAGAAAGCCCCCACATTCATCTGTTCGATCAACGTACTGATTTGGTCATTGGCCCGCAGTAAATTGGCCGAACTGAAGTAGTTACGCACCGTCGTTTCTAAGGTGGCAGCCGACAGATTTTTAGCCGTTTTAGCTACTCGTTGGGTGGTCAGGTTACAGCCCAGGCCAATGATGCCAGCCAGAAACAAAGTAGAAACGGGCCGTTCCCGCTGATGATTCAGACGAGCCGCTTCAAACGTATCCGAAAATCGGCAGACCCGGTTGACCGTTTCCAGTACTTCGTAGAGCGGAATGACCCGGTCTTGCGGAAACAAATCCACAGGAGCCTTGTCGGTTGACTCATCCAAAACCGGTGTTTTGAAGCGTAATGTGTTGTCTTTGCGTTTTTCGACCCATAGGTTTTCGCCCGAATCGATTCGGGTCATTGTGTTTCCATATTGGGTTCGTAACTCACCTCGCAGCTCATCAGCAACTGTCTCCCAGCACTCCAAATGCCGCATACCGGCTCGTTCCAGCAGGGTTTGCTTGGTGGTTTGCCAGGTCTGTTCATCGATCAGGTAATCGTCTACCGACTTGTAGTGGTGTGACGTAGGCAGATAGACACTACCCGCCTTAAAGCCCCGCATAATATGCCGGGCCAACAGGGCTTTGTAGAGGCTGACGCGCAGTTTGCCCTCCGCATCCCGGATGTTTATCCGTTCGGAAGGCTTTAGAAAATCGGTCGGAACGCTACCTGTCAGCACACCATCTTTCTGCTGGAAGAATCGAATGGCTTTGGCCAGTTCTTCTCCAGCTGGTTCGATGCTGAACTCCAGGTGTCGAATCAGATCGGCCACTCGATTTTGCAACTTCTGCGACCCTTGAGCGATCTCATCGTAGTAATCGCCATCTTTGAGGTGCCGGGTAGTTTGGGCATGTAGGTCGCGTACCAGCGGTAACTTAGCCAGAAAAGCGGCCGTCTCGGGGCTACGCAACGTAGTCAGCAACGCCTTGAATTTCTCGTCTAAGGGCTTGGAGAAATCATAACTTGCTTCCTGCATCTGGTCCAACCGCCCGGCTTGACCGATATACTCCTGGAGAATATCGGTTAGCTGGCTCAGGTTATGATCATACCGTTCCTGCCGGTCCACCTTGTAGCGTTTTTCGCACTGATTGACGCTGTTCTCAGTGGACATAATCAGGGTCTTGGCCAGGGTATCGTTGAGATAAAAGTATTGATACTGAATGAAACACAACAGGTGTAGTTCCTGTCCCACCCACCGCTTGACCTGCCAGCTCCGGCTTCGCATCACCTCCAGGGCGTAGTCCTCCACCACGGCTTCGTGTAAGGCTAATGCGCCCAGAATCGGCCGACATTGGTGGTAAAGCGTCTTTAACTTACGGAAGTGCCTGATGTTTTCACGAATGGCTTTGAGATTCATCAACTCCTGGGTGTTACGGAGCTGAGTCAATTGCATCGGCGCAGTCGAATACGGGGGTGTTTTATCATCTTCCGTTTGCTCCAACAATGATCGGAGAGCCGCCCGTTGCACTTCATCCAGTTGCGTATGCAATACTTGGCGGAGATGCGTATCGAAGGCCTGAATGGCCCGGTTGATGATATCGACAAAGGCGGAATAGGCGGGTATCTCCATCCGGTGGCTCCTCAAAAAGTCACATAAACTACCGAATATCTGGGGCGTACGCAGCCCTTGAGTAACGAGTTCATTGGCTTCTTGCTGGCAGCGCTCCCGGACAGCCTGAGCAAAGGGCATTACCTCCAGCACTATCAGGATCAAGCCTTTATGTCGCCGAGCAGTCGAGTCGGCATAGCTCTGATTGGGTGGTGTCATTCCCTTACGGGATACGCGTCGGACGGCAAATTCCCAATCTTTTGCTATAAAAGTACCGGGGGAGAAGAACCGACTGGTTGCCCGGAAGTAGCCTAGCTGTAGCAGAAAACCAGCCTGGTTAGCTAGGGTGTCCAGGCCGACCAGCAGCGGCTTGATCTCCTCGGTAATTTGAAAAAAGAACCGGCGTTGGGCATAGGTGAAGGCAGGTGGTGTCTCAAACTCGCGTTGATGACTTTTTTCTAAAATTGGCCGGAGAGTAGGCATTTTAGGGGGTGATAACGAGCGTTTTAGGCAGCAAAAACGGATGCCGTTAAGGTACGTGTAAAAGCATGAGAATCAACTACTTTTACCCCGGTAATCACCCTTAACGGCGAAGACCCGTCTTTACCCATGATCTACGGCTATGTACGGGTCTCGACGGCTGAGCAGACCGCTGACTCGCAAAAGAGTTTGATTGCCCGTTATGTGGTCGACCGGCGATGGACGATTGATGAATGGATGGAAGTAGAGATGTCATCCCGCAAGTCGATTGAGCAAAGGCGCCTGACGGAGTTAGTCGCTAAAGTTGGCTCCCAAGATACGGTGATCGTCTCCGAACTCTCGCGGCTGGGGCGTTCGATCCGGGAAGTGTTGGGCCTAATTGAGGAGTTGATCGGTCGCAAACAGTGTCGGTTAATTCTAGTCAAACAAGGTTTGGACATCGACCCCAAAAATCAACACGAGATGACCAACAAAATCTTGCTGACGGTTTTCTCGATGATGGCCGAATTGGAGCGGGACTTTGTTTCCGAACGGACCAAAGAAGGCTTACGTGCTCGTAAAGAGCAGGGTATCACGCTGGGCAAACCTAAAGGCGTGATTCAAAAGTCAATTTATGACAAAGACCGGGGTAAAATCGTCCACCTACATAGTCTGGGTGTCCCCTTGAACACCATCATTCGGGTTCATTTACAATATGGCCGCTATGTGTCGCTGAAAGAATACCTTGAGAAGCGGAAACATTTAGCATAAGTCACTGTCTTACAATGATTTAAAGGAGTTACGTGGCGGATTTACCCCAAATGTGTTAGCTACCTCCCTATGGCTATCAGCGGGTCTTCGACGGAGTGGTCAATGACAATAGCTTTTGGTCGGGTACTGCCGCCGGTTCGCAGAATTTCGCCGGGCTGGATCTGGGGGCAGGGTGCGCGGCACTGTCGGGCTACATGCTCAGTCCGGTAATGAACGCTACGGTGGTGGGTAGGCCCACCTCCAACACTGCCATTCCAGGTGCGCTTACCACCGCATTGTCAGTCAGCACCTGCGTACCCAGCGGACAATCTATCACCCGCGTCGAGATTCGGGCACAGACCGAAAACGGGGGATGGGATTTTTCAAAGGGTACGGCTTTGGCTGACCTATCGCGTCCGGGGGTATTTACCCTTTCAGCAGCGGAAGGGACACAGGACGGCAAATGGAGTGGCGACCCCGTCAACTCAGGTACCTACCGGTTTTATGCTGTGATAACGACGGGGTCGGCTAGTTTCACCACCGCCTACAACATGATAACGCTGACAACCCCGGCGGGTTGTATCCCGCCGGGGGCACCCGTCATCAGCAGTTCGTCCGTGCTGCTTTGTTCAGCCGGCCAATCGGCTCAGTTGACGGCGACCGGCTGCACCGGCACCCTGACCTGGAGTACGGGCCAAATGGGTAGTAACATCACCGTCACTCCATCCGGCACGACCAGTTACACGGCTACCTGTACCGTCAACGGCTGCGTCAGCTCTCCGTCCAACCCGCTTACGATCCGGTTCCCAACGGCTATGCCTACCTCCTGGCTGTCAGGCAATGTTGGAACGCCTCCGGTCGCTGGGTGTGCTACCGTCCCACAAACGGGAAATCTGACGGTAAAAGGTGTTGGTAACGTACCCGGTACGACCACCGATGCCTTCCCGTACGTCTATAAAACCGTTAGCGGCGACGTGACGATCATTGCTAAAGTGGCTGGAATCCCCAGCACGACTCCGCTTGGCGAAGGGCCTAGAGCGGGTATTATTTTCCGAAACTCGCTGACGACTAATGCCAGCTTTGTCTGGTTAGTACAGGAAGCCAACGGTGTAATCGGTAACTTCCGCCGTCCTACGGATGGTGTATCGGCCATCTTTGGCCCCAGTTACACGTCTTTGGGGCTGGTCAATGGGCAACTGGGGCAGGCCTGGTTGAAGTTAGTTCGAACCGGCACGACGGTCAATAGTTACTACAGTACGGCAGCTAACCCGGAGGCTACCGGTTCGTGGAGCCTGCTCAACTCCCATACGGATATTAGCTTTGGCGGTAGTTTCCTGGTCGGCTTTACCGCCTTCAATTACAACTATGGGGTGGCCGGGGCGGCGAACGCGGCCACCATAACTGAAGCCGTTTTCTCTAACATAACGATCAACGGAGTGGCTTTCTAGGTTGATTAGTATAAAGCATGGGTTATGCAAGAGTGAGTTAACTGAAATGGGACTGTTGCTACCTCAATTCTCAACCCGTGTGTTTGCCTGGCATTTCATTTACTAAACGCTACTCTGAGCTGTCGAACAGCGCACGACCACAGGGTGAGCATTCACCCAATAATCAGGTGATTTGGGCAGGACACTTGCCGACACCAAAAAGCCGCGCCCAGCTTCTGCCGGCGCGGCTTTTTGACAGAGTGTTTATTTCGGTACGCTCTCCTACGACGAAATCCTAGCTAACTGCGACAGAATCCTCGCGAAGTCTGAGGTGGCATCCATCTATTTAATATATTTCATTTTTGTTTTTTGTTTTTTTTTGATTTTGGTGGAGTGCAGGCACTAGTGTGTCAGTTATCCACATTTTTTTTTAACCTTAGAAGCCTTCCTCACAAATTTTGTGAATTTTTTGGTTTATTTACTATTTATAGACGTGTCTAACTATTTGATTTACAGGTGTTTGTGGAAGTGAAGTGCGACATATTCCTCGTTTTGTGCGACATATTCCTCGTTTTGTTACGACATATTCCTCGTTTTGTGCGACATATTCCTCGCTCTGCTACGACGTATTCCTCGTAAACTACGTCATTAACTTACGACAGTCGTAGTTTAGCGTCGTAGTTGTGTATATCTTGCCCAGGTTTTAGAAGGTACTAACTCATGGAGAATAAGCTTATAGTTCAAGATAATGCCATTACGAGTGCCAGGTATGAGATGAATGCCTTGGAGAAGAACATTATCTACATGATGATGTCTCAGCTACGCAAGGACGATAATGCAGACACAATATACTATATCTCTGTTCGAGAGCTAATGGATAAGACGGGAACGCGGAACTCTTATGAGGATTTTAAGCGGGCTACTGAGCAGTTGGTGGGTCGGGTGCTTCAGGTACACCGTCCTAATGGAAATTTCCTACAGGTAGCTATGATTTCCTCGGCTGAATATGTTGCTGGTCAAGGACTTATTGAGATTGGTCTTGATCCTAAGATTCGCCCGTTTTTTTTTGATCTGAAGCAGAATTTTACTGCTTTTCAGCTCCATATGGCACTGAGCTTGGACAGTAAGTATGCCAAACGTGTGTATGAGATGCTGGCTCAGTACCGCAATCTGGGTGAATTGAAGATTGATGTGATCGAGTTGAAACGTCGCCTTTACCTTTACGATGATAAGACCGGTACTGAGCAGTATAAAAATTGGGCTGATTTTGAGCGTAGAATCCTGACCGTTGCCCAGAGGGAGATCAACGAAAAAACGGATCTCCGTATTAATTACACACCTATCAAGGTGGGCCGTCGCGTAGCTCTCCTTCATTTTTTCATTAAAGCTGGGCCGCAGCAGATGGCTATTGACTACAAAGATGAAAACACATCTTTATTTAGTCGGCTGGTGAATGATTTCCGGCTTCGGAAGGAGCAGGCTCAGGCAGTAATTGATCGGTTCAGTGCTGCTGAGATCCAGAAACGGCTTTACGATATTCAGCTTATGCGTTCTGATAACAAAATTCAAAACGTGGGTGGCTATACTGCTAAATCGTTTGGAGTTTGATTTATACCGATGTGGGTAGTTGGTTTCTCTCGAAATCGGAAAGGGTAGGGGTGGCTGAAGTTAGAATGAGTTGAATTTCGTTACTCGTTCTCATAGAGAGGGCCAAAGGGAAAGAAGAAATTTCTGTTGGTTGGTGCTGTTTCCACTCGGTGAGCTGCTGTCGAATCTGTTCGGTTAAAGCTGGTGTAGTTTCTTTCACCCATAGGCCAATAAAGCGATGTAATCGGTAGTGGAAGAAAAGTATGTCCGGTTTCAATATCGTCATGGGCAATCCTGATGCAACCTGGCCAACCAAGGCCCAACCTGACTGACCTAGTAACGTTTGCCGTATTTGGGCGATGCGGCTTCGCTGTGTGAGGTCTTTAGTCATTTTTTTCGGTGCCAATGGCGTGACTAGTAGTTGATCTTCTCCCAGCGCAACTTGATAATAGTACCGGGACTTCATCAACCGGTTCAAGGTGCGGTAAGACCAGCCTTCATCCGCTGCATTGTGCAGATAGAAATGCCGTTCCTGCTTATCATCAATCGTTAATAACAGCCGATAATGTGTCCAGGCCAACTCCGTTCGCAAATGTTGGCGCAATGTTTCCAATTCTCCACGCAGTGCGTGGAAAATTGGAAACTCAAGGTAAAACTGTCTAAACCACCATAAGTTAGAGGTCTTATACCCTTTACCGTACTGCCTGGCAAGCTCCTGCGACAAGCTTTCTATGAGCTGAACTCCGTAATCGGCACGGCCCTGACCCTGCTGTTCGGTGTCAACGATGATGCGGCCAATATGCCAGTAGGCTTCCACCCGCGCGAAGTCAGGTTCGCCCCGAATGACCACCTCATCAGCCGACACAAGCTGCCGAAGAAACTGGTGCAGTTCAACGAGTGAATCGGCGTTGAGGACTTGTTGTGATTCAGTCATACAAAATTATTTAGAGACAAAAACGAAATTACCGCTGGTATAGGGTTCCGTTACGGCTTACAACGCCATCAGGTGACTCGTATTCGAGAGTAAGAGATGAAATCGGCGAGCAGTAGGATTCTACAAATCGTTTAAGTAGTCGTGATTCTTCTAAAACCTCGGCATCATTGGGCAGGTGATCAATCAGTGCCTGAGGAGCAAATACGACGAGTTTAGCCCGTGCGCGTGATGCCAGCACATTGAAGCGACGCAGGTTATACAAAAACTCATCCTCTGACCGGATTAAATCGGGGTCACCAATGCCAAAGGAGGCAATGATTACGTCTCGTTCCTGCCCCTGGAATCGCTCAACGGTATCAACAGCCAGGCGAATTTTTTCGGGATCATCATTTGGAAATAGTTCCTGTAACCGCGTGACAATGCGGCTCATTTGGGCGCGGTGTGGTGTAACGATCCCTACTGCTTTTTCCCAGAACTTAGCTGGTGTGTCGTGAGTGGCACTGGCGGCTGGCATTTCAGTCCCGTTAGGCACGCGTTCATGCAATAGCTGGCATTTGAGCCTGCTTCTTAATAGCCACACCAACGCCGCAACAGCATTAGCCTCAAAGTCATTGGCCTGGCCCGACGTGTCGTCATCATAGATAAAAGCGGTCGCAGGAAAATCTGGATTCACTAATTGCTCCCAGCCCGAAGACCACACTAATCCAACTGGCCAGCCAGGTGGTGGAACAGTGAATAATGAAGCTAAATCGAGTTTCAGGTTCGGACTGAATGCGTGAAGCTGTGGATCGTAACCAGCCGTGCGGGTAAATTCGACGAGTGTTTGGTTAGACCGATAATTCACATGGAGTGGGAGGGGCTTTACTTGCTGTACGTGACGCACGTACTCGAACACCGATCCGACGTGCCGCTCCAAGTGTTTGGGAGCTTCGGCCTGGTGGATGGGCGGGAGTTGTAAATCATCCCCCGCCAACACAAATGCGCCTTCTTCTGCCGACTTCGAGACAACCAGCGTTGCCGATGCCACATCCATTTGCGACGCTTCGTCAACAACGATTAAATCAAACCACCGGCGTTGGATTAAATCAACCCGTTTCGCAACCGTAGGAGCGGTTTTATTTTTCGTAGCAATGGCTAAATTGTGTATCTGATGCGGAATAGTGCCGATGACAGTCAGTCCAATGGGTGTAGTCAGTTCCAACTGAAGCTGTTGTACAGCTATCGGCGTTTGCGTGGAAGTTGGAACCATAACCTGAATAGCAGTCGGCAGGTTGGCAGGGGCTTTCTGGTGTTGACCCTGTAGTCTGATTAGCGTAACCGGAACACCTGGCATAACCTTAACTAACAGTGCTGATAGCCCCGTTAGCACGTTATCCATAGCGGTATAACCGTTAGCAGTGATCAACACCCGGAGCGGTCTGCTATGTTGATAAGCGTCGAGCAAGGCACCTACTACCAATGCCCGCAGAGTTTGCGTCTTGCCGGTGCCTGGCGGCCCCCAGATAAGGCTCAGCCGCGTGGTAAGCCCTCCCTCCCAGGCACGCCATTGCGACGGGTTAAGATTTCGTTCCTGTGCCAGTAACACAGTTTCCAATACAGGACGCACGGTTGCCAGATTACGGTTTAGAACCGTGTTTGCCAGTGTTGTACCATCCCAGAGAAAATGGGCGGCTGGAGTTGGCAGATCATGGTTGGCAGGTCCGTTAACCATAGGAAGGCCCAAAGCCGAACGAATAGCCACATTATCAGAGGCAAGGGCTACTTGTGGGTAGCCAATTCCGGTGAGTGTCAGCTTTATCTTATTGGCTAAGTAATCCCGTTGTACCGGGTCGAGCATTATGTTCGCTGACAAATCAACCAATCCGGCCTGTTCAATTGTATACTGAGTACGAGCTTGGCCTTTGGCCAGATCATCGCTTCGGGTCAGGTACGTTGCCGTGTCGGGTTTAAGGGCAATCAGGCCATTCTGTCGGTCAATAGCCTCGATGCTTACGCCCGTCAGCCCCGAATCAGCTATGGTACTTGGCGGAGTTTGCCCTTTCTGTTCTACTTTGTAATCAGGTTGGCTTAACCGATAAGGTGATTCTACCAAAAAATTGGGACGGTCACGGGGGGAAAGGGCAAAACCAATATCGCCCGGACGCACATTCAGATCCCGAGAATACTCACCCAATGTATAAACCCACAGTTCCGAGCCGGTAGGGAGGTTTTTACCGGAGGTCATGCTCAACAGCTCCAATGCGTCCATACGGGCAACCCCTTCCAACCGCAGGGGCAAAAAAGCCGATTTGAAGCGGGCTTCCCGTTCATAAGTGGGCATAGCCCGGATACCGTAGCCTTCCAAATCCTCCAATGCAGCGTTTAAGCGGGTAAACTCATACAGCAAGAGACTAAAGGGGGGCAGACCTGTCAGGAACCGGGGTGGTCGGTCGTCCAGCATGGGTGCGGCCAACCGAGCCGGTAACAGGCCGTCCTCTAAATCCCGTTCAAGCCGCGTCACAACTACCCCCAGTGCCAACAACTTGCTGCGCGTCGCCTTCTGAATATCGTCGAAGGCTCGTTGCCACTGACCCTTACGCCGGGTCCATAACTCATGAATGCGCTCGGCGGGGATCAGGTCACTTAACGGGTCTTGGTAAAGCGTAAAAATAGCCGGGGGCGTGTACTCTGGCGTATGGTATTGTTGCGCTACACTCGACAGTGTGTAATGATGCGGTAAATTGACCGCAACCAAGTTTTGTACCACTCGACCTACTAGCGTGAAGGGACTTCGTACCGAAGCCTCTTCGCAGTTAGTTAATAATTCGGGGGACGGAAATAACCAGGCCAAATCACGGATTACCGGATCGGCCAGTATTGCCGCCAAATGACGACCAGCCACCCGCTGCAAATGCCGACGCTGGGCTTCATCCCACAGAAATATCTGATAGCTTGACCGTTTAGGCTTTCCATCAGGACTGACAGGATCATTCCGCCGACCGACCTTTACGGCATCCGAATCAAACTGACGTACCTCATCGAGTATACCGCGCAATGCCTTTAGGAAGTTAATGAACTCATCCCGTTCTCGTTCTATACTTCGCGTATCAACGACAAATACATCCGTGTCCCCTTGTTTGTCGTTCCAGTTCTTCCGGCCTTTTCCATCGGCATAGGTAACACCAAACGGCGCAGGTTCCAGCCAAAAAGCACGGATACCAAAGGTCACGGTAATGGCACTGGATAAATCGTAATCCAGAAAGACATAGATGTGCAAATCAGGCCACGAAGGCATGAGAGCATCTGAACCTGAATTGGGTAAGATGGTAACTGCACCGGTGACTAAGGAGTTGGCCCGGCCCGGAAACCGTTCACGCTGCATTCGCAACGATGGAGTTCGATTAAATAAGTCGTGGTCGGGCTGGTATTGAGCCAATTGCGTTATTGTCGGCGTACCTAACTGCTGCCGATTCCCGCGACTTAACCCAACCACCTGGGATGCGTGTCCTGTTTGAGCCGCTTCCGGCCAGCACCACAACGGATTGTGGTCAAGCGTTCCATTTTTGAGTGGCCAGGGATAGCCCAAAAACTCGCAGCCACTGCACCCATAGTCGACGTGCCAGGGTAGCTGCTGCCAGGGAGTAGCTAATACACCCGGTAGGGTATCGGCGAAAAAACGTCGTAGACGGGCTACAAACGTATCGAAGGGGGCTAACTCCAAATCGTCCTCCAATGCCTCGGCTAAAGTAGATAGGGAGACAGGTAAGCCTTTTTTGATTAGGTTGTTGCTCGCAGTCCTTACCACAGATGTCTCATAGCTGCCCGGCCATACAGCCGATGCCGCTACGACTACTATTTGATCTGTCAGTCCATTTTCCTGTACCCATCCGGCCAACGTAAGGGCATAATAGACGACCTCCGCGAAGTAATTTGCCCCTGGTTCAGCCGCTAATTTTATATCAATAACCCGCAATCGCAGGCGGGCATCTTTTGCATCCAGCGTACTTAACGAACCGTCGGGATGGACAGCCAAACTGTACTCGGATCGTTCGTCGAACAGAGCATCAGCACGGGGGGGCAATACCTGAATCAGGTCCGCATGATTATCTCTCAGGTCCACCAATTCACCATTTTCATCGGTCATTGATACAAGGCCTATACCTTCCCGAAATGCCTGTGAATCAGACGAGTATTTGGCTTCCACAATAAACTGGTGTGGTTTCAAGCCTGCCCTGACTAGTTCCAGAAAGTCCTGGGGAAGCGCACGGTTTTTGGGGCCACCTTTTTTTTGAAGTACGCTATCCGCACCAAAAACTTCGTCTAACTCGGCGACCTTCTCTTCCTGCCAGGTGTACCCTAATTGACCGGCCAAACCTACCCCGGCCCGTGCCTTTTGGGTTTCGGGCATTCCATTGGCTATCTTTTCCTTATCGGTCGGGTACATACTCAACCGTAAGCGTCGCTTGCATCCATTCCTGATGTAAGCTGAGAGGACTTTTTTCTGAAAGACGGGCATAGGATTAATTAAAAAGGCTGGGGTGTTAAATCTATACCAACGGCTTTAAAGCCCAATTCTTTGGCCGCAGCCAACGCCGTATTCGATCCGGCAAACGGGTCCAGCATCCAGCCTGGTCTCACGGCTGCACCACAGGCACAGGTCTCCCAGCCTAAATGTTGCTTGGGAGCAAACGTAAATTCACGAAAATAGCCCCCCAATGCCTCTTTGGCTTCGTCGGCCAATTGCTGGACACGGGGAGAATTACGGCCGGAGCCTTTCTGGAGTCGCTTTCCCATGCCTACATCTGAAATCCCCACTGCCCTGATTGCTGCCAAATGATCGTCGGTTAAGTTTTTCTCCTCAAAAAGCTGCATAGCCCGCCGTGCCTGAGTTCGTTTGCTATCGAGCATAGCCGATGGCCCTACCTGCCTTTGATGCGGTTTACCACACTGCTCACAAACTTTTTCCGGGCAAGCCAGCAACAATATACGACGAACCAACTCTTTTGGAAACGGCGCAATATGACCACTTTGGCCCCGACTGGGTGCTACGTGCCAAACGTCGCCGATTTCCGCTTCTGGAATACGGTCGGTGAGGGCGAAGCGGTCGAAATAATAGGATTCGGCTGTCTTTTTTCGGGGCGGTACCAGTTGTAAAACCGTTTCATGGCGGCTTGCCAACCGATGGGGAGAAGCCGTTGGCACACTGCTCGGCTTGCTCCAGATCAGACGGTGGGCTACTCGCCAGCCCCTATCCCGCATGGCTAACTCAAATAACATTGGCGCACCTACCAGAAACCCGTTGTGGTGCGTGTCCGCCAGATTGATAAAGACGGATCCGTGAGCAGCCAGCCACGGACTCCAACTAACGACGGTCTCAGCAAGTATCTGAATAAACTGCTCCGGTGTTTTCTCCTGCCCAAGCTGGTCAGGGTGCTGATAGTCGCGCCGTTTCCAGTAGGGCGGTGAGGTAACGATAATGTCGAATCCCTGGGCGGGAAATTTTGTTGCCAAACACTCCAAGTGTCGGGCATCACCCGCAAGAACCTGGAAGTCGGGTAATGGTATGATACGGCTTACAGTCAATGTGATTTCATACTGGTAGACTAAACGGCAATTTAGCTATTTATGACCCACAAGCAAACGCAAGTGTATTCTTATGCATTGTTTCGACTTCCATAAATCTTACATTACGGAAGTCGAGGTGTCTCCATCAAAACACATCGTCTAATCGTTCCTCACTCGCTCGGGCCAGCCTGATTTCTTCTCTAATCGTGTGCGTATAAATCTGGGTCGTCGCCGGGGTAGTGTGGCGCAACACGCTCTGAGCTTCCTCGATGCTGCCGCCGTTTCGCAAAATACTCACGGCCGTCGTATGCCGCAACGAGTGAGCCGTATACTCCGGGCTGTCAATACCAATAGCCTGCATCTGCTGCTTGACTACCTGCCGGACTGTGCGGGTAGTCAGCCGACCGTCGCGGTTGTTATTCGAGTGAGAAACGAACAGCGGAGCCGACAGGTCAAGCTTGGTTTGCCGGATGGTCGCACTTGGTTTGGCCTGAGGGGAATGAAGATTCGGCACCTCGGTCTGCACCCTGAATCTGAGGTAGGCAACAAGCGGTTCGTGAGCTTTCGCAGTCAGGATCACAAAGTCGTCTTTCTCATCACGGCCTTTGCCCTGAATCTTTAATACTCGCTTACCTGCTTTCAGGCCAATGTCGCCCACGTCAGCCCGAATCAGTTCGATGGTTCGCAGCCCCGTTCGGAGTAGTAAGTTCGTAATGGCATGATCACGTAATGCCTGAAGTCGTTCTCTGCTTTCCTGGTTGGTAGCTATGCCAACTTGTTCAGCCTCCGGGGTTGCCGACGCTAACAAGTGCTTTCCCTGATCGGAAGTAAGCGGTTGCCGACGAAACTGCTGCTTTCGCCGTGGCGACTTGACCCCCCGTGCCACGTTCGGATACAATTTGTTGGCTTCGGCCCACTCGTAGAACTTCCGCACCGTCGTTAAGTACGAACCAACCGTCAGGCTGCTCAGGCCATTGGCTAGCAACTGTTCTTTGTAGTCAATGATCGTGGAGCGGTCAACTTGACTGAGTTCGTAGCCTTTTTCAGCCAGCCAGTTCAAAAACAACCGCAACGTCCTAACATACAGTTCTCTCGACGATTCAACCACGTCCTGGTCACGGGCGAATCGTTCGATTAAAGTTTCTATTGTATTGTCTACCGAAACCGGGAGATTGGCGGTGGCGTATGGAACGACATTCAGTATTTTGCTCATCAATCACTATGTGTGTTTAACTCACTGTCAGAGGCTTATCGAACAAAGTTCACTAAGCTTTCTCAATCCACATTCCGCTCCATTAATGACAAAAATTGGTCAACGTTATACCCACTCCCGCCAAGTTCCCGTTTTAACCCACTTTCGAGCTGTTTGCAGGCTTCGAGCGTAGCATTCTTTTTCCTCAATAATGCCGATAAGTCCGCTTGTCTCAAGTAATTCTTTAATTCGTCCGGCCAGTCTGGGTGCTCGTTTGCTATCTCGTTGCCCAACTGCATCAACAGCTTGCTCTCGGTATCGCTCGTGACTACTTCGAGCGTCGCGGTCAGCTTGGTCAAACTCGCTGTCAAGTCGGCTTTTTTCTGCGTCAAGATTTGTTCTGATTTCTGCTTCTTTACGTTGAAACTCACTATCAAGGTCTTCTGCCTTTCGCTCATAAATTGCTGATAAGGAGTTTCTTCTGAGGCTAATCGCTTCTGTTGCTCGCTCAGTATCTGCAATTTGTCGCTCAACAAGTTCTGTTTGGTGGTTAATATTTGCTCGTCGGCCCTCAACTGTTGATCCCCAAACGCCAAATCCTTTGATATAACCCTCAATTCGCTCAATCTCTTCCTCAACCCTTTTAAGGAAACTATGCCAACGTTGAATGTAGTCTGTTTCTCGCTCGGCCAGTTGATTTCGAGTCTGCTCAAGCTCGCTTTTTTTTGATTGATATCGTCTTTCCAAATCTGCACTTTTGCTCTCAATTCGTCCCAATGCTCCTGAATTAGCGTCGTGAATTGTGTTGTAGTGCTCTGTTTGAAGGCCTCGCAATCGCTGGCTATCTCGCTCTGTATTTGCCGAAACGCGAGCGATCTCTCCGCCAACGTATCCTTCAACGCTTCGATACGATTCCCCATCCAGGCACTTTTCAAGCGTGCGTATAAGTCCTCCAATTTGCGTTGCTCGGCAACGGTAATTTTCTTCATGAAGTTCGTCCGGGAGTTCATCAATTGATGATACTGGAGCTGAAGATTGTCCGGGAACTGATATGTATTCGGTGATTGTCTGCTCATGGTTGTAGGCCCATTTTGTATGTTGAACCGAGAAGAATGTTTGCTGAATTATTTCGGGAAGGGCTTTCGGAATGTTAACCGATACGGTATCAAGGCCAAGACATTTGAGTTTGAACCGTTTATCGTCGTCAATTTTGTGGGTGGCCACCACTTCAATCAGCAGAATAGGCTTCCCGTTTTTGTCAAAAAAAGCAACGTCTGGCTGAATCAGCAGGTTACGCTTGGGATGTTCAAAATACTCCGATTTTGGGCAGTATTTGATCTCGCCTTCTTCATTTTCAAAAAATAGCCACTCTATACCCACTGTGGTTGCCGAAACAATCTGAGCATCCCGAATTCTTCTGGGACGGCCTACACCGTCGGGAGACCCCACGAATACTGCCGGCACTTTAATTTGCTTGATCTGTTGCAGTATGTCTTTGGCGACCTTATGGCGGTACGTTTCATTTGAAAACGTACACTGGCCTTTGTGTTCTACACTCTTCGGATCATGGCCGAAGTAGTGCCGCCGGTAATGTGTTCCCCCGTTATAGGCTATCATTTCCTGCCCGCAACCAATGCAGACATAGCCTTTTTTGCCGCTTTCAGCTTGGTCAATATGAACAACACGCCGTTCGCCCTCGCGGGTGTGGTAAGCATAATCGTTCTCCGTCAGGTCTTTCAACAACATAATCGACTACCAACAATTGTACTGGCAAAATAAGGGATTGTCACCAATTTTCAATATCACCTCTTTCCCCCAAAATCACCTTCACTACCCGAAAGACGGTCGTCGAAGATTCTTCGGTCGTCGGGCTGCGGTGATCGTACTCGTCGAAGACTCGCTCGGCGCGGGTGATAGCCTGGTCAATTCGGCGGCGGCGGGTTCGGGGGTCAACGGCCAACATCAACTCAAAAAAGTCGGGATTGATGCGTTTGTTCTTGCGACCTTCATAGCGGACGGAGTAAGGTGCGAGACACTCGTTGAGCCGGGTATCGTACTGTTGGCGGTGCATGGCTCCGCCCTGGTGATCCAGAAAATGCAGCAACAGCCAGTATTCAAACGACTGATTTGAGTAGGCCACCCGGCCCGCGCCAAATAAGTTTTCGGCCAGCCGGATGGCTTCGTTGAAGTCCTCGGCAGCAAAATCATCCTTATCGAAAACGCACCAGACCTGATCGTACTCATTGCATTTTCGGGCTTCCTCGTCCCGAATCTGTTCCGCCCGGCGCACCAGCGAAACCGTGTTGTAGCCAGTGCCTACCGCTCGAACCCGGACATTGGGCATTTGAAACTGGTTAAAGTAACTGACTTCGGTGTTTTCCCCTTCGCTCACAATCAGCAACCGGGTAAATTCGCCGACGCTTGTTTCGGGCCGGTCGAGCGTGGGGGTCTGGCCGCGTTTGTTGCGTTTGTTGGTTATCCGGGCCACGCGACGCGCCTCCCGTTCTTCAGATTCCCGAATGTCTTTCTGCCTACTCTTCATCAATGCCGACGGGTTGGAGCGTTTGGCTTACGACCTCGGCATACTGGTTTAGGTATGGTACGGCCCCAAACCGGCCTTGCAAATACTTCTCCCGGTAGTCGTCGCCTTTCCGAACGGTGTCGGTCTTGAAATCAGACAGCGCGTAAAGCGACGACGCGCCGTAGCGGTCTTTCTTGACAAACCAAATCTGGTCGCGCCGAAGTAACGGCTGTAACCGGCCACCTTCGGGGCTGTCGGCATCGAGCAGGTTGCTGTCGTGGGTGTTGAAGATAAGCTGGGCGTTGTGTGGGTTAGTGTCGGGCGAATGGAACAAGGCCACAATCTGCTGCACCAAGTTCGGATGCAATTTCGATTCCAGTTCGTCCACGACCAGGATACTGCCCTGCCGGAGCGTCTCCAGAATGGGGCCGGAGAGGGCAAAGTATTTCTGCGTCCCCGACGATTCTTCTTCCATGTCGAACTCGACGGTGCCGAGCCGGTTACCGTCGGTGTCGTACCGCCGATGTACGGTTTTGGTACCGCCCAAAATCAGCCCGTCTTTTTCGGTCAGGGCTTCGGCCAGCCGCTCACGTAGGGCCGTTGGCAGGTTGGCGGGCAGGTCGCTTTCGTGTTTGATGGGCTGCACCCGCACGTCGGCAATGCCCAGGTCGGCCCCGGCCAGAAAATCCATAATCGGCAAACCCGGCCCCGCTGATTTACCTTCGCTACG
>JAYUKZ010000076.1:0-1342 GCA_043763995.1 Fibrella sp. | reverse complement strand
GGTTGTTTCTGTGAAACACGTTCCACGGGTGGCGTAGTCGGGGCCGGTTTCACTTCCGCAGGCTTGGTTTTTTTCGGTTTCGAAATATCAATGCCCGCCTTCTGGGCGGTCTTAAAAAACAGCCAGGGCGTTGTAAATCGGCTTTTCTGTACCCCCTGGTCAAACTTACTGTCTGTTTCTTCCTGAGTATAATTGGGGTAGAACGCCAGCATACGGTGCAGCAAATCACGGCCCGGCTCGCCCAGCGTGCTCATGCAAAACGCCATCATCAGCCGGGTATCGTAGTTACCCGACCCATCCGTAATATCCACCCGCGCCGCTTCAATACGCTCAATCACCGCCAGCACGTGCCGATATACATCGCTCATGTCGGCCACCACCTGCTGTTCGGTGCGGGGCTTCGGCGGTTTTTTTTCAGCTAGCCCCTTCAGCGTATAAGGTTCAGCGGCGGGTTGGTGAAAGGCATTTGGGTCGTGGGGCAAAAAACACGCCCGGCTCACATCCGAGCCACTCGCGTCAGCCTCCAGCCCGTAGGTCTGGCGGTAGTAAAACACCAGATCAACATACGCCTCCTTGTGCCGTACCGGCCAATATACGCCAGTCTCTTTGTCCAGATCATGCACCGCTACCACCAGCTTCAGCCCGTCGCCACTGGGCGATGTAAACAGCACCAGCGTGTGGGGGTCGCCCTGTAGGTGCAGACGGGTTTCCCAGAGGTGCTGCACATGGTCAAAATCCAGGCAAATCAGACCACTGTGCGCGGAAAGTTTATCTGCGTGGCGTACCGGACTAAACGTACCAGACCACGTAACGTAGTCCATCGTGCTCTTAATCCGCTTACGGGCATCACTATCTGCCGAGCGCAATTTGGTCGTTGTCACCGCATACGCATCACCGCGTATCAGGGCCACCGCTTCGGCAACAGTGTGCTGGCCGGTAGCCACCACCTGCTTAATACCCCCAACATAGTAATCAAATGCCGGTGGTTGGGGGTCAGTACCAATTGTCATTATCGGGGGTGGGGGTGTAGTCGGATGATATTGGCTCCATTTTCGATAGCAGCCAGAAAGAGAGCAACGCCAGGTGCATAGCCACCCAAAGTAGCGGGCGGTACGCCAGCCAATACAGTAGTTTCATTGTCGTTGGTGGTTAGGAATCGGTAAGCTCAATACGTTCCAGATGCCGCAACGCGAGCAGTTGCAGGTGCAGGAGGTCAGGGTCAACGTCGTCCAGCAGCGGCACAGGGGCCAGGTGCTCCTGCACAATCTGATACGTGACCAGGGCCTGGGCAATCAGTACCCAGGCTTCGTGCGTAATAAGTACAATGGCAGGTTGTTCGGGC
>JAYUKZ010000075.1:0-4666 GCA_043763995.1 Fibrella sp. | reverse complement strand
CGGTCAGGGTGCGGGTCAGGGCCGTGGGCGACGTGGGGTTAACCTGATCGCGGATGGCCAGCCCGCCCAGCGTATATTCGGCGGTAGGCTGACCGGCTTTGTCCAGCAATAAGCCTTTGTAAATCAAAATTTTATCGTCCAGACTGTCGGGCCAGGGAGTGTTTTTATCGGCGAGTACGGCCAGCGTGGGGCGGGCCGACGGGCGAATGACCGCGCCCATTGGCCGTAGGGTTTGGGGTTCGCCCCGTTCGTACCACATCTGCGTCACGTCGGCAAATTCGCCTTTCCAGACCTGCAACAGGGCCATCTGGTTCAAGTCCAGGCTATAATGCAGTCCCGACTGATTGCCTACCGACAGCGCGTGGGTACGTTTGCGGGATTCGCCTGGAAGCTGAATAAACGACCGCACCAGCATGGGCCGGGTTTCGGTCTGTACCGCCACCACACTCGCCGGCGACACCTCCGGGATTGAACCGGCCAGGTGCAGGGGCTGCGGGCGCGTACCGGCCTGACTCACAAACAAACCCAAACCGGGCCGGGGCCACGATTTGGCAAACTGCACCTGCACGTCGTGGGTGCCCGCCGCCAGGGTCACGGCCCGCGTTTCGGGGTCGCCCAGGTCGTGGTAGGTCATGGGCACCACCGGCTTGCCGTCTATCCACAGCCCCGCCACGCCGCCCGTGTGCAACTCGAACAGATACGTTCCGGCGGTGGGTGTGGTGAGTTTTCCATCGAAAAGTAGCGTAGCGCGTCCGGGTTGCCCGTAGGCCAAATCGTAGCTGATGGCCCGGACGGTATCTGTTTTTAGGAGCGTCTTGTTGGCCAGATCGTCGTGGGTTTCGGCCCCACCCCTATAGAGTTTATACGTCAGTGGCCCTGCCCAGTTGGCCACCGCCCGGTTTTCGAGCGACCGCAACCCAATGTTCCGTAGGGCCACCGAGCCGGTTTGCACCACCATGGCCAGCGGCAGGTTGCTTTCCCGCGCCGGGGCCAACACGCGCCCTTCGGCCAGCATTACGCCGTTGAGGCTGAGGTTAGTCAGCGTAGCGGGTCGCCGGTTGGCGGGGGCTTGGTACGTCAGGTCAACGGTTTGCCATAGGCCCGGCAGCTTGCCCACGCGCCCATCGCCCAGCGGAACAAGTTGCCCATTGGGAAGCCGTAGCGAAGCCGAACCGCCCACTGCCGTGAGCAGGTCGAATTGCAGCACAAAATCGGTAGCGGGCATGGCCAGCGAAAGGGGCACACTGGCAGTACCCACCAACACCCCGGTGCCGGCAGTGGGGGCGAGGCCGGGCGCATCGGGGCCACCGCCCACGGGGCCGCTTCGTTGCCAGTTGGCGGGTAGCGTCAGCGTGGCCAGGTCGAGCCGGGGCAGGTCGGTTTGGGCGATGACGTGCGTAAATGGCCCCAACAGGCAGACAAACAGAGGTATACAGAAACGGATGGGCATGAATGGGAGCAGGTTTCGATTCTGCTTATCAAAGCAACGTACCTGGTTTTTATCCTGCTTTTTGGTTGAAGGAAATTGGCGGGGTGCGGTCAGGTCCCCCGACCTAACCGTTTCTGGGTCCCCCGACCCAAGCCGAGGGTATTCAACCGCCGAAGGCGAAAAGGTATGTCGTTCACATTCGCCTGCGGCGGTTGTATCTGCTCGGCCTGGGTCGGGGGACCCATTGGCGGTCAGGTCGGGGACCTGACCGCACCCCACCCGTAAACTTTTGTGCTGAACAACCCGTTTTCCAATAACGCAAACCAATTCCTGATGAAAAATACCTTTCTCTTCTTGTTGCTACTGATGCTTGGCCTAGTGGCCGAAGCGGCACCCAAACCCGGAAAGCCCGGCAAAAAAACGCTCACGGCCGCCCAAATTCGGCCCGACGACGATGATGGCGGGCTGAAACTGGCCTCTGGCTTCCGCGCGTTGGTTTTCGCCGACAATCTGGGCAAAGCTCGCCACGCCGCCGTTGACCCCGCCACCGGTACGTTGTTTGTGAAACTCGATAAACTCAAAGACGGCAAAGGCATTGCCCAATTGCGCGACACCAACGGCGATGGCCGCGCCGAGGAAACCGTGCTATTCGGTACCTTCGCCGGTACCGGTGCCGCCGTGGCCAATGGCTATTTATACGCTTCGTCCGACACATCGGTGTATCGGTATAAGTTGACAAACGGTACCGTTTTGGCCGAAACCGTAGCCGAACCCATTGTGGTGGGCCTCACGCTTCAGCGGCAGCACGCCAGCAAATCACTGGCCGTTTCGCCCGACGGGCGGTTGTTTGTTAATTTTGGAGCACCGTCTAACGCTTGTCAGGAAAAAGACCGGCAGCCCGGCTCGAAGGGCCAAATGCCCTGCCCGTTGCTGGAAAATTACGGGGGTATCTGGGTGTTCGATGCCAACAAGCCCAGCCAACGTCAGGCCGATGGCAAACGCTATGCGACCGGCATCCGCAACGCCGTGGCTCTGGACTGGAACACGGCTACCAACAGCCTCTACGCCCTGCAACATGGCCGCGACAACCTCAACAACTGGGGCGGTATGTTTACCGACTCGGTCAGTGCCGAACTGCCTTCCGAAGAGTTTTTGCAGGTTAAGGAAGGGGCCGATTTTGGCTGGCCATACTGTTTTAACAACCACTACTCGAACAAAAAACTGCTGGCCCCGGAGTTCGGCGGCGACGGTACCAAGCAGGATTTATGCGCCGGCAAAGAGAAGCCCATTATGGCGTTTCCGGCCCACTGGGCACCCAACGACCTGCTTTTCTACACCGGCAACAGCTTTCCGGCCCGCTACAAAAACGGCGCGTTTGTCTGCTTCCACGGCTCCTGGAACCGCGCCCCCATGATGCAGGGCGGCTATTTTGTGGCCTTCATTCCGTTCGGGAAAGACGGGCGGCCTACAGGTACGTATGAGGTTTTTGCCGAAAACTTTGCGGGCGTGGCCGAGCGGGGCGTTCCCGGTCAGCAGGCTAACGCGGGCAAGCTGGAACTGGTCAGCCCTGGTGCGGCCAAACACCGCCCAATGGGTTTAGCGCAGGGGCCGGATGGCTCGCTGTACATCACCGATTCGGTGAAGGGCAAAGTTTGGCGGGTCATGGCTTCGGCAAAAAAGTAAGCCGCCCATGACCCCCGCCGATACCCCGCCAACCGAAAAACCGGCCTACCACCCCGGCAGCCTGCGCGACGTGCTAACGCCCCGCGAGGGCTACCGAGTCACGCCCATCCTGCTCATTATCAATGTATTAATTTTTGGCGCAATGGTGTTGAGCGGGGTTGATTTCATGCGCCCCACGGGCGAAGCCCTGGTGCAGTGGGGGGCCAACTACACGCCCCTCACCCGCGCCGGTGAACCCTGGCGACTGCTGACGGCCTGTTTTCTACACATCGGAGTGATTCACCTCGTGGTCAACATGATGTCGCTGCGGTATCTGGGCATGCAGATCGAGCCGTTGTTGGGTAGCTGGCGGTTTCTGCTGGCCTACCTCGTCACGGGCCTCACGGGTAGTTTGGGTAGCTTGTGGTGGCACAAAATGGCCATCAGCGCGGGGGCATCGGGGGCCATTTTCGGTATCGAAGGCGTGCTGCTGGGGCTGGTCATGACTAACCTGTTCACGGCCCAGGTACGTGGTGCGCTGTTGAAAAGTACGCTCTCGGTGGTGGGTGTCAACCTGGTCATTGGCCTCAGCATTGGGGCCGACAATGCCGCGCACATTGGCGGATTGTTGGGCGGCGTGGTGCTGGGGTTGGGCTTCTACGGGGGGCTGCGGGCCAATCTGGGTTGGCCCGTGCCGCGTTGGCTGGCCGGAACGCCCTTCCCCGTTGGCGTGGCCGTGGGGCTGCTGGTCATAGCGGCCTGGCTGGTTTTCTAGACTAGGCTAATACACCAAACGCCCCCAACCGTGATTTCGGTTGGGGGCGTTTGGCTTTTTTTCGGGGAACGTACCCGGCTAGTATTCGTCTTCGTTGAAAAAGAAGTCATCTTTGGTGGGATAATCCGGCCAGATTTCTTCGATGCTTTCGTAGGGTTGGCCGTCGTCTTCCAGTTCCTGAAGGTTTTCAACCACTTCCTGGGGTGTTCCCGACCGAATCGAGAAGTCAATCAGTTCATCTTTGGTGGCGGGCCAGGGGGCATCCTCTAAGTGGGAAGCCAGTTCGAGAGTCCAATACATAATAAAAATCGCGCTGCTTTGATGTCAGTAAATTGAGGGTGCAAAAGTATAAAAAAACAGATAGGCCACACGCAGTGGCGGCTTTTTTTTAGAACCTGTTTTTGAGCACGTTATGCCTTAAACGGGTTCGGGTAAGCAATGGTATACATACGAACGAATCTTTACCCGGCGCAAGCCGCTTAACCACCCAATCTTGGTACGTAGTTTATGGCCTATACGATTCAGAATGAGCACCTCCGCGTCAGTATCCGCGAGCAGGGGGCCGAGTTGATTTCCCTCTTCAATAACCATACCCAAACCGAGCACCTCTGGCAAGCCGACCCCGTCGTGTGGCCCTGGCACGCGCCCAACCTGTTTCCGGTGGTGGGCAACCAAACCGCCGACCAACTCCTGGTTGGCGGGCAGAAATACCCCATTAAACGCCACGGGTTTGCCCGCAATTCCGCCTTCACCTGCACGGCCAACACGCTCACGGAAGCCACATTTGCGCTTCGTTCTTC
>JAYUKZ010000074.1:0-4673 GCA_043763995.1 Fibrella sp. | reverse complement strand
TTCGTACCCAAAAACAACAGTAACAACCGGGGTTCCCGTTCCGGGTTGGGCCAATCCGGCTCCCGCGCCAAACTTAGCGGGCGGGCACTGGTGGGTTGGGCGGCTTTTGTTAAATTTGTGAACTGACGCTCAGCCATACCCCAGCCCGCCCATGACCACCGAGTACCACCGCCCCGTTTTGCTGGCCGAATGCCTGGAGGGCCTTGCCCTGAAACCGGGGGGTACATATGTGGATGTGACCTTTGGCGGCGGGGGCCATAGCCGGGCCGTTCTGGACGCGCTACTGCCCGATGCCACCGGAAACGCCGGGCGGCTGCTGGTGTTCGACCAGGACCCCGATGCCCGCGCCAACGCCGCCGAGCTAAACGACCCGCGACTGACGTTCATTGCCGCCAATTTTCGCCACCTCAAACGCTACCTGCGCCTCCACAAAGTCCGCGAGGTGGATGGTATTCTGGCCGACCTGGGTATTTCTTCCCACCAGATCGACACGCCCGAACGGGGCTTTTCGACCCGCTACGAGGCCGACCTCGATATGCGCATGAACCAGCAGGGCGACCTTACGGCCCGGCTGGTGGTGAACACGTACCCAGAGGCCGATCTCCACCGGATTTTGGGTATGTATGGCGAACTGACCAATGCCCGCACCGCCGCCGCCGCGCTGGTGTCGGCGCGGGCGAACCAGAAAATCCAGACCATCAACGACCTGAAAGACGCGCTAAGACGCTGTGCCACAAGGGGTAAGGAAAACAAATACTTCGCGCAGGTGTTCCAGGCGTTGCGCATTGAGGTGAACGACGAACTGGCGGTGCTGGAAGAATTTCTGGCCCAAACCCCGGAGGTACTGGCTCCTGGCGGGCGGCTGGTAGTCATGAGCTACCACTCGCTGGAAGACCGGCTGGTGAAAAATTTCATCAACAAAGGCAAGTTTTCGGGCGAAGTAGAAAAAGACCTGTTCGGCAACGAACTGAAACCCCTGCAAAGCGTGACCCGCAAACCCATCGAAGCCTCGCCCGACGAACTGGCCCAAAACCCCCGCGCCCGAAGCGCAAAACTCAGGATTGCCGAGAAGAAATAATGAGCGAATGAGTGAATGAGCGAATGTTTGGTAGTCGCTTCGCGAATGTGTTTAGTGATGCTTCGCACAATGTAGCAATCATTTGTTCATTGAATAGTTGGAACCGCTGCACAGCATTCCCAAAACACCGCCGCGCAGCGGCTTCCAAACATTCGCTCATCCACTCATTCACTCATTAATACATGGCCCTCAACACGTTCAAACATCAGCCGCCGACCAAACCCATTCGGCGAAAAAAACGACCCAACGGCCTGGGCCGCTGGCTCAACGACGTGGTGGGGCTAGACCGGTTTTTCGGTTCCGACAATGCCTGGCCCATCCGCAACATCAACCGCATTTTGTGGGTGACGTTCCTGTTGGTGGTCTACATTGGCCTCAACCACAACGCCGAACGCCAGGTACGTCGGATAGCCCGCGCCCGCACCGACGTAGACGAACTCCGCGCCCAAGCCACCACCCTGGAAGCCGACCTCTCGCGCAATAGCAAACAATCTGAACTGGCCAAACGCGTACTGGCCGACAGCCTGATGGACAGCCAAAGCCCCCCCACGAAATTAATTGTGAATGAGTGAATGAGCGAATGCCGCAAAGCGGCTACCAAGCATTCGCTCATTCACTCATTCGCTCATTCACTCATTAGTTTAGTATCCACTCGCTTTGAGGGCGGTGAATAGTTTTTTGATAGTTTCCAGGCCAGCAAGGCCGTTTTGGGCAAAGTAGTAGAACACTTCTACGTCGCCCCGGTGCATGGCCGCGTTCATCTCGCCCGACTGTGATTTGTGTTCGGCCTTCACCCAGTCGGCCACAATCTGATAGCTGTGTTTTTTACCTTCGCCGAAGGTGTGCGACACATCTACTTCGCAGACAGGTGCATTGGGCAGCACTTTCGTTTCGGGGTAGCCGGGCAATTCAGAAAATGAAAAAGTAGTGGTTCGGCTCAGCGTTCGCCCGGCCAGAACGATAGGTTTTTTGCCCTGTAACCGCGCAACGGCCCGCAGAGCCAACACCGTAGCTGCTTTGTGGTGAGCGTGTTGCTCAACAGACGGCACCAGACAAAGCACCAGATCATACCGGCCTTTGGTCAATAGTTCGTCTAACTGCCTGTCGACAAGATCGATATTCCAGCGGCGGCCCCCCAGATAAGGAGCGGGATCGGTCGAATACGAGTCGTCGACCTGATCGAAGAAATAGAAGTTGGTGATGCCCATGATTTCTCCGGCTTTCATCAGTTCCTTTTTGCGAATGGCTGGCAGAACCCGCCGCCCTACCGCCGAATCGAGCAGGTTCAGGCCATAATATTTCGAGGCCACCATCCCGTTATACCCACCCGACGCATCGGTAAGGAGAGCAAGATCGGCCGAACCACCCAGTTCGCGAACCAACTTAAAAACCGTAACGGGAAACATGGTTTCATCGTCGGGATGGGCCGTAACAATCAACGTTTTAAGTGATTGACCGAACGTAACCGCCGACGTACCCAGCAGGAAAAGCAACAGAAAAGGAAAAAAAAACCGCATTGGACAAAGCGAAGCTGAGCGGCAAAGGTAGTAAACCTGATAAACCTACATGGCCTCTCACAATTTCAGAAACCCTGGCTGTTGCTTAATCCGCCTTATTTGCCGCAGGTGCCGGTCAACGTGACCATACTGAATGATGTAAAGTTGAGCCAGGGTGCGGTGGCTGCCGTCGTCTTTTCCCAGGCGGACGTGCTGCCGGAAATCAACCTCGTTTTGCTCGATCTGCCGGATAATCTCGTCGCATTTGCCGTTGAAGATAGTCAGGTTATTGGCTCCCGGCACCAGCCCGGTCGGGATGGTATGATCAGGCGATACGTGGGGGGTTTGCTCGTAAATAAACGAAGTTGCCGCGCTGTCTGACCGGCACAGGGCGGCAACTTTCGTGTTTGGTCCCATCCACAGCGCATACCGGGCATCGCTCAGGGTAATCAGTTCCCACATGGTGAGGTGTTCGAGCACCTGCCCGATGGTCCATTTACCGGTTCCTTCGCGGAAGTTCCACTGGGCGGGCGTAAGGCGGGCCGTTTCGGCGGTGACCTCGGCTTGGGTACGTCTGAGATTAGCGAGCAATTGTTGTTTGTCTGAGGCGGTCCAGGCGGGCTGGGCAACAAGCTGGGTACGTGTCAGCAGCAACAAACACAGCAGCAGGAAGATAGTTTTCATAAGTACAGGGGTAAGTTTAAAGTTAAAAAGTGGGTTTTACGACCCAATGCGACCAGATCACCGACTGATTTATTACGCCGTTTTCATCTGGTTCAGGATTGATTTAGGTCCGTTCGATTAGTTGGCAATCTATTAATAATCAGCCAATAGCGTAGCTTCAAAGGTCATGAATTGAGTAAGCGGAAAGAGATAGCGAACTTTTGTCAACGGCACAAAAAAACGAGCCACCCAACGTGAGTCAGATGGCCCGTCCTGGGAACTTGGCATTGATTACTTCATCAACTCAAGCACCAACGCCGTTTTGGCCGGAAGCTGCACCGTTTTCAGATCACCAATCACCTCGCCCGTCAATACATTTTTGGCTTTGGTAAATCCCTGAGTACGTTCGTTAAAACGGACCATGTCCAGCGTAGCAGGTTTATCGGTTTGGTTGGTAGCCACCATCACGGTAGCGGTGTCGTTGTAGCGGAAATAGACGTAGGTGCCGTTCTGAGGCAGGTATTGCATCAGCTTTCCCGAATGTAGGGCGGGCGTACTCTTGCGGTAATTGGCCAGTTTTTTCAGGAAATCAAACGCATCATTCTCAGCCTTATTCCGGCCCACCGACGTAAATTTATCTGCTGCGTCGCCCGGAAAACCGCCCGGAAAATCGCGCCGAACTTCAGCGTCTGACGGATTTTTGAAGTTTTTCATCAGAATTTCGGTACCGTAGTAAATGTGCGGAATTCCCCGTGTGGTGAGTAGCCAGGTAAGACCCATTTTATACTTGTCGATGTCTTCGCCCACCACCGAAAAGAACCGATCCATGTCATGGTTATCCAGGAATGTAACCAGCTTCGTGGGATCTTCATAAACGGCATCCTGCGCCAGCACCTGCTGCACGCGATTAGCCCCGTTATCCCAACCCTGACCTTCGTTCAGACCCGCCAACATGGCCGAGTAAAGCACAAAGTCAAGCCCGCCCGTTTGGTTGGATTTGAACGGAAAATTGATCTTATTTTTCGTATAGTAAGCCTGATCGACGGTGTTGTTCACCCACGATTCGCCAAAGGTGAGCATCTTCGGATATTCGGTCTGTAGCGCGGCATTACAGCGATTCATAAACGGCTGATCGTTATACATATACGTGTCGATCCGCCAGGCATCAACGGCAAACTCTTCGGTAGTCCAAATGGCGTGCTGAATGAGGTAATTCGCCACAAACGGGTTGGTCTGATTCAGGTCAGGCAGGAAAGGGACAAACCAGCCGTTGAGGGTAACTTTCCGGTCAATGGCCGACGAATGGGGATCGGTAATGGGCTGGTATTTGTAGGATGTGTTGGTGTAGGTTGGCCACTGATTGAGCCAGTCTTTGGAAGGCATATCTGTTAAAAACCAGTGGTTGATGCCCACGTGATTATACACCGCATCCTGCA
>JAYUKZ010000073.1:0-1348 GCA_043763995.1 Fibrella sp. | reverse complement strand
CGACCATGAGGGCGGGCTTCTTTTTTTTGTACGTGTTAAGCTGTTTCAGGCGGTGGCGCACCTTCTGCTCGGCGTTGTCGCGAATGGCGCAGGTGTTCAGAAAAATCAGGTCGGCTTCTTCCACGGCATCGGTGGTAGCGAACCCGGCGTTGCGCATGACCGCCGCCACGATTTCCGAATCCGAAAAATTCATCTGGCAGCCATAACTTTCAATGTAGAGGCGTTTGCGGCCTTGGGCCGGTTCGTGGGCCAGCGTGCGGGGCAACTCGGCAAGTTCTTTGTCGGTGTCCGACAGGATGGAGAGGGCAATGGGCTGCATAAAACGGGGCAGACGAAGCAGGTACGTCTATTACTGAACTTTTGTCTACAAAGATAACCCATCGTGCCCGAACGACTGCCACTCTGGCAGGAACCAGCGGCTACAAATAGCCATTGGCGGCTACTTATTTTCTCTATATAACCAATAGGTAAAAATAGATGAACGATTTACGCAGTTTTTTAATACAACTTGCTTGCACACATGTTCATAGCCACATAGCTTTGGGTGCCTAACCTGGCATTTATCCCTAAACACATTATCCATGAAAAAACTATACGTACTCCTGGCCCTGGCTGGCCTATTCTGTCCGTTCACCGTTGCGTTGGGGCAACAGTCGGCGGTCGATTTTTTTAACGAAGGCATTCAGAAGAGTAATGCCAAAGATTTTACGGGCGCGTTGCAGGCCTTCACCACGGCCATTATTCTGAACCCCGAAAACGCCCCCAGCTACTACAACCGGGCACTGGCCAAAACCAGCCTCAACGATATTCAGGGGTCTATTGCCGACCTGGACCAGGCCATCGAACTCAATTCGCAGGATGCCAACGCCTACCTCTACCGGGGCCTGAACCGCGCCAAAATAGAAGACTACCGGGGGGCCATGCAGGATTTCAACCGTTCCATTGAACTCAGCCCCAACGATGCCTTTTTGTATTACAACCGGGGCCTCTGCCGCTCGCAGATGAACTACCTCACCACGGCCCTCACCGACTACAACAAAGCCGCCTCGCTGGCCCCCACCGACCCTAACATCCTGACCGCCAGGGGGAACTGCAAAAACCTGCTGACCGACTACCGGGGTGCCCTGACCGACTTTGGCCTTGCGCTCGAAAAATCGCCCAACCGCAACGGGGCCTTGTCGGGGCGGGCCTATTCGCGGTTTAAGCTGGAAGATTTCAAAGGCTCGCTGGCCGATTTCTCCCGCGCCATTGAACTCAGCCCCCAGGATGCCGACCTGTTTTACCGGCGCGGGCTGGTGAAAACCCGCCTCGGAGACTACGATCAGGCCATTGCTGACTACAACAAAAC
>JAYUKZ010000072.1:0-1353 GCA_043763995.1 Fibrella sp. | reverse complement strand
TATTGTGTCGGTGTTTGTAGTTCTGGCCTGTGGTAATGACAACACAAAGCTTTTGAGCAGGATTGATGGCCGCTGGCAGGTTAAAACAGCTACCTATTTGGGCGGTTTGGGGCGCGACTCAACCGCTACCCTTGCCAATGCGTTTCTCACCTTTGACCCCTGTTCTGCATCTACTAATGGAGGCAGTCCGTCTAATTGTCAGGCACAGTATATCGTCAATAATCAGGCATTTGGCTTTACCTATCAGGCCACCAACGACGGTAAATCGCTGTACATCTCGCCTACCAGCCAAATGAGCAACGCCAGTTATCGGGAGGTAGCCGACAAAATTGCCGGTAGCTACGAGATACTGACCCTTTCGGACAATGCACTGGTAATGCGCCGTTCGTTGGCCGGTTTAGGGTTGCCTTTCCAGACCGTACAATTTTCGGCCACAAAATGAGCGTGCGTAGGGCATTTGGAAGGCTATGTAGTTTGCTCACTCTAACGTACCTGCTACCGTTTCTGGCGCACGGGCAAGCCACAACCGTTTCCGGTTTTGTGCGCGAGGCGGGTAGCGGCGAGGCCCTGCCGGGTGCGGCGGTGGTGTGCAGCCAACAGAAAACGGGTGTCACCACCAACGAGTACGGCTACTACGCCATCCGGGTCAATACCCCGTCAGATTCTGCCGAACTGACCTTCAGGCTGGTGGGCTACGTACCCGGCGTAGTTCGTGTGGCTACGCGGCAGTCGGCCACGCTCAGCATGGTGCTTAGCCCCGCCGTTCGGCAACTGGCCGAAGTACAGGTACGTGCCGCTGCCGAGGCCATTGGCCAACCCATGAGCACGGTCTCGTTGCCGATGCAGCAAATCAGACAAACGGCGGCTTTGCTGGGCGAAAAAGATGCCATCAAGGTGCTGCAACTGTTGCCGGGTGTGCAGAAAGGCAACGAGGGCCAGACCGGCCTGTATGTGCGCGGCGGCGGGCCAGACCAAAACCTGCTTATTCTCGACGAGGCCATTGTCTACAACGCCAACCACCTGTTTGGGTTTTTCTCCGTGTTCAACACCGATGCCCTGCGCCATGTGGAGTTGATAAAAGGCGGCTTCCCGGCCCGCTACGGCGGTCGGTTGTCGTCGGTGGTGAACATGCAGATGAAAGAAGGTGCCCGCGACAAACTCCACGGCGAAGGGGGCATTGGGCTGATAGCGAGCCGTTTAACGTTGGAAGGGCCGCTGTTTAAAAAGAAAGGGTCTTTTCTGGTGGCCGCCCGGCGTACCTACGCCGACCTGCTCTGGCGGGCGTTTGACACCTCGCTGCCGGCCATCTTTTTTTATGACCTGAACGCAAAAATCAACTACGATCTGGGGCCG
>JAYUKZ010000071.1:0-1364 GCA_043763995.1 Fibrella sp. | reverse complement strand
CTGCCGAACGAAAGCGTGGTGATGTTGAAGAAAAACAGCGCGAAGGCAAAGCCCAGAAAGCCAATCAGGATGATGCTGCCGAAACCCAGCAGGCCGTAGAGCATCCGGTTGGTTTCGTAGCCAATGCCGCCGCACCACACGCTGCCCGCGCTCACGCTGCCCGTGGCCATGACCACGTAGCCCAACACCAAACTGAGCCACACGGCCAAAAACAGCGCTGCCTGCGTGGTGCGGGCCAACGGCAGCAACTCGCGCCCCGACGTGAGTTTGAAACCGGCCAGAAACACCACCAACGGCAGGGTCATGGCCCCCACCCCAAACCAGCGGAACATAAAGACATGGGCCACGTGGGCACCGGCCAGCCCCACCCAGTTTTGCACGTCGTTGCCCACGTCGGGCAGGGGGCGGTTGGTGCCAAGGAGGCTTTGGTCGGCGGGGCCGCTAAACAGGTACGAGCCGAACGCCACCAGCAGCCCCACGCTGAGGAGCATGAGTAGCACCCCTACGGCCAGGTTGGTACGCCGGTCGTGGCGCACCCGCTCGAAGGGCAACAGCCATGGGCGACCGCCAGGTACGTTGTTGGCGGGGTCGGTGGCGGGTTTGTTGGGGCGCGGGGCCGTATTCCGCCGCGAGCCGGTACCGAGGCCGGGGCGTTGGGTATTGGTATTTTGCCGGGGCGGGCCGGTTGTAGGTTGGGCCATCGGGAGCGGAACGGAGGCAGTGGACTCCTCTCCGTAAATGTAACGTCTTTGCCCGCGTTGGTGGTGGGCAAGAGCCAAATTTTTGTACCGCGCCATGCCGACCACCACGCCTCAGCGGCACCCGCACGGGCAATTGGTCAGGCCCATACCGCCACCCGCGCCACTGGTTATCCTGTGCGTTAGCGTTGTTTGTGCCTGGGTAGCCCCTTGCCCCGGCACACTTGATAGACCGATGAAGAAAATCAATTTTTCTGATACCCTGAACAGGTTGGCTCACTGCCGAATGGACCCCACCGCCCGCGTGTAGCCGCAGAAAACGCCGTGGGCACCCCGCATGTTGGTGGGTAGCCGAATGGGGTCGGCAAAGGGGTTATCATTGGCCAGCAACAGGGCCGCCAGAGCGCGGTGATAGTCGTAATACAGCTTATCGGTATGGCTGATAATCAACGCATTGCGCTCATTACTAAACCATACGGGGTCAATCAGCTTCGTGACAAACCGCCCGCCTTCCATGTCAGAGACATCGGAGAAAATCTCTTCCAGCCGGTCGCCGGTGGTGTCTACTGTTCCATCCGAAAAAACGCGGAAGAGGTAGAACGAGACGGCGTAGAAGTTATTGGGGCCGGGCAAATCGGGCCAGGTAAAGCGCACTTTGGTGGTGGT
>JAYUKZ010000070.1:0-1368 GCA_043763995.1 Fibrella sp. | reverse complement strand
TGGTGGGCACCAAAGGCTGGAAAATGGACGAGTGGCTGCGCGAAATTCGGGCTTCAGAGCACCTGCTGTCGCGCATGGTGTTCACCGGATACGTACCTGACCAGGATTTGGCCGCGCTCTACAGCGGGGCTACGGCTTTTTTGTTTCCCTCGCTCTATGAAGGCTTTGGTCTGCCGCCGCTCGAGGCCATGCAGTGCGGGTTGCCCGTCATTACCTCCAACGTGTCGTCGCTGCCCGAAGTAGTGGGTACTGCCGCCCTCACTGTCTCGCCCACCGATGCCGACGCGCTTTGCCAGGCCATCATCAACGTGGTAAGTTCCACGGCGTTGCAGGAGCAGTTGCGGCACAGTGCGCTGCAACGGGCCAAGTTATTTTCGTGGGAAAAATTCACCCGCCAACACATCGATTTTTATCGAACCATCACCCCGCCATGACCATTAACGCCGGCATTATTGGGGGGGCGGGCTACACCGGCGGCGAACTGCTGCGGATTTTGCTCGGCCACCCGTTCATCACTATCGCTTTCATCCACAGCCAAAGCCAGGCCGGTAAACCCGTTTGGGCCACCCACACCGACCTCCTGGGCGATACCGACCTGCATTTTGCCGCCGAAGCCGTGCAGCCCCTGCTGGACGGCCCGGCATTGGACGTGCTTTTTCTGTGCGCCGGGCACGGGCAGTCGGCGCGGTTCTTAGCCGAAAACAACGTACCTGAGTCCGTCACGATCATTGACCTCAGTGCCGACTTCCGGGCCGAAACCGATGGCTTCGTCTATGGTCTACCCGAACTTCAGCGCAGCCGAATCCAACAGGCCGATAGGGTAGCTAACCCCGGCTGTTTTGCCACGGCTATCCAGTTGGCGTTGTTGCCGTTAGCGCAGAGCGGGTTGCTGCACGGGGCCGTGCATGTCAGTGCCGTAACCGGTTCCACGGGGGCGGGGCAGGCGTTGGTGCCCACCACGGGCTTCACCTGGCGCAACAATAATGTGTCGGTCTACAAGGCGTTCACCCACCAGCACCTGGCCGAAATCCGGCAGAGTCTGACCAGTTTGCAACCGGAATTTTCGGAAGCCATCCACTTCATTCCCTACCGGGGCGATTTCACGCGGGGCATCATGGCCAACGTCTACACACCTTTTACAGGTACGTTGGCCCAAGCCCGGCAACGCTACACCGACTATTATCAGACCCATCCGTTCACGCATCTCAGCCACACTCCTGTCGATTTGAAGCAAGTCATTAACACCAACAAAGTGCTGCTCAGTCTGGAGTTATATGAAGGTAATTTACTTATTACCAGCGTGTTAGATAATCTTACCAAGGGGGCTTCGGGGCAGGCGGTGCAAAACATGAACCTCATTGTTGGGTT
>JAYUKZ010000069.1:0-1369 GCA_043763995.1 Fibrella sp. | reverse complement strand
GCACCATCATTGCCGTTGCCGCCCAAAAAATCCTGACCGATTTAATGAGCGAAGAAACAGGTAAGGTATAAATGTTGTATCTTCATTAGCTGAATAATACAAGAATGACGGCCACTTTAGACGCACACATTATCCAAACACCGGGTACTGCCGGGGGCAAACCACACATTGCCGGTCACCGAATTACGGTAGGACAGGTAGCCGTTTGGCATGAATTGATGGGCTGGTCAGCAGACGAAATTGCTACTGCGTATAGCCTGTCATTGAGCGACGTATATGCTGCCCTGGCTTACTATTTTGATCATCAGCAGGAGATCGATCTGACAATGGAGCGCACCCAAGCGTTCGCTCAGACGTTACGCAGTGCAATTCCTTCCAAGCTAAAACCGCGTGGCTGACCGCATTCGTTTTTACACCGATGAGCAAGTTGCCAGAGCAGTTGTTGAGGGTCTGCGTCGCCGTGGTATTGATGTCTTAACCTGTCAGGAAGCCAACCTACTGGGAGCCTCCGACATGGCTCATTTGCTTTATTCTAGTGAACAACAGTGCGTTATGATTTCGCAAGATGACGATTTTCTCCGGCTTCATGCCGCCGGTATTTCGCATGCTGGTATCGTATATGCCCATCAGCGTACCCCAACCGGTGTAATGATTCGGGGATTATTACTGATTCACGAGGTACTGGAACCGTTTGAAATGGCAAATCACGTTGAATTCATTCCCTGAAAGTATCTGTACGATTCGGGCGTAAAAGGCATTTTCGGCCCCGGCACCATCATTGCCGTTGCCGCCCCAAAAAATCCTGACCGAGCTTATGGCCGACGTACCAGGCAACCAGTAAGTATCGCCCTCAGTTTTTCAAAATCTTCCGCGTAACCCGTTGGCCGTTTAGCTCAATTTGTAGCCAGTAGGCCCCTGCCGGTTGGTTTTCCAGCGGGAGGTGGGTTTGGGGTTGGCCGGTTTGCTGACGCAGACAGGTACGTCCGGCGGCATCCAGCAGGGTCAGCGTGGCGGGGGTGGGCAGGGCCGTGCCAATCTGCACCGTGAGCGTGTGGGTAGCCGGCACGGGGTAGACCGACACCAGCGCGGCCAGCGGTTCGGTGGCCAGCAACGCCGACACCACCACCACCACCCGCCCCAACAACCCGGTGCTGACGGTACAGGCCGTGCTCAGACCCGTGAGCCGGTAGACAGTGGTGCGCCGGGGCCGCAACTCAAACAGGTAGGGGTTTGTGTTAGTCGTGATGGTTTGTTCGGCACCCAACACGTCGGTACTGTCGCGGTAGGTGATTGTCCAGGGGCCATCGCCCGTAAAGCGCACACTCAGTTTAGCCACTTCCCCGTCAACCAGCGTCGGGGTTTGGGTGGT
>JAYUKZ010000068.1:0-1369 GCA_043763995.1 Fibrella sp. | reverse complement strand
CACTTCGCCCGTGGGGCCAAGCACGTCGTGGCCGTCTTTCAGGGTCTTCAACACCTCCACAGGTACGTTGCCGGGCAGTTTATCGCGTAGTAGTTTGGGGCGCGGGGGTTTTTCCCGAAACAAAAAACCCGTACAGCCAATGCCGTGGTCGAGCGGGATGCTCTCCACGGTGAGGCCTGGTAAATCGAGCAGGCAGACGGGTAGGGTGGGGTCGATGGCCTGAAAATGAAGCGGAAAGAAAAACTGCCCGTTCGACACCCGGAACGTGGTGGTAATGACCTCGTCCAGCCCGGCGGGGCCAAACAGGTAAAGCGGCTCGGTGCGGCCCCCCATGTTCAGGCTGGAGAGCAACGGCATCAGCCCAAAATAATGGTCGCCGTGGAGGTGGCTGATGAAAATATGGCTCAGTCGGCTGGGGCGCACCCGTTGCTCCAGTAACCGGTATTGGGTTGCCTCGCCGCAATCGATCAGAAAAAAATCGTGGTTGTAGTTGACCAGTTGGGCCGTTTGGTGGCGGTCCAGCGCGGGCGAAGCCGACCCTGAACCCAGGATTGTGACCGCAAACGGTACTGCCGGAGGTTTGGAGGCCGGGGATGCCTCAGCGTTCGGGTTCCACGTTTTCGTCCAGCTCTCCATCATATTCGTCTTCTGCTCCGCTTCCAAAATCATTTTCCAGTTCGTTCATAAATACGGCATCAATGGCTTCTTCCACCGTGGGCAGCACCAGCAGATCGGCAGCGGCGGTGGTTGTTTCCAGAAATTCGGTCAACGCCTCGTCTTTTGTGACCAGCACCAGCAAGCCTAACTCATTGGTACACTGGCGGTTAATTTTCCGAATGCCCAGCAGCCCGGCTTCATCAATGGCATTAACGGTAGCCAGGTCTACAATGAGCCGACTAAATCCCTCGCGGAATAGCCCCCGCGCGGTGGTTTCGAAGGGCGCGGCGGCCTCGGCATTGAAGGGGCCTTCGCCCGCCCGGAGCAGCACGTACCGCTCGGCTTTTTCCAGTTTAAATTCCATAAGTCTGAGGGGGTTGGTGTGGCATTAATGCGCTTGCGCTGATTGTTGCAGGAACGATTCGATGGCCAACTGAACCCGCGCTCCGGCGTTGGTGACTTCGGCGGGTTGGAACGGCAGGCCAATCAGGGTTTGGTAGAGATCAACGTAGCGGGCGGAGATTTGCGCCACCCACTCGTCGGTCATGTTGGGAATTTGCTGACCGGTTTTCCCCTGAAAGTCGTTGGCAATAAGCCATTCTCTAACGAATTCTTTCGACAATTGTTTCTGGTTTTCGCCGTTGGCCAGCCGTTGGGCATAGCCTTCGGCGTAATAGTAGCGGCTGGAATCGGGCGTATGAATTTCGTCGAT
>JAYUKZ010000067.1:0-1373 GCA_043763995.1 Fibrella sp. | reverse complement strand
ATCCGCGCCTCGTCGGTGGGTAGCTCCTGCAATTTCCAGAGCAAACGCATGTAGTTAGACGTGCCTTCGTCGATACCCGAAATGTCGGGTTTGCCGGCCGGCCCCTGCTGCCCGCTTACGGCCAACGTAGCATACAGGCGGGCCAACACCAGTTTGTAATTGGCCGGGTCGGCGTAGACCGAGGCCGACGTTACTTCAAATTTGGGGGTGCGATCCAGGTCGTTGACGCAGGCAGTGGCGGTGACCATCAGCGCGGCGGCAACAAGACCGGTTTTTAGTGTGAGCTTAAGCATGATTTGTTTTTGTTGTTTTAGAAGCTGAGTTGCAGACCCACCGAGCCAATCCGGGGCCGTGGGTAAAAATTATTGTCGATACCGCCCGAAATTTCGGGGTCAAGCCCTTTGTATTTGGTGATCACGAAGAGGTTCTGGAACGAGGCGTTGAGCGAGAAGTTGCTGGTACCGCCGAAAACCCGGCCCAGGTTGTAGCCAAAATACAGGTTGTCGAGGCGCAGGAACGCGGCGTTTTCTACGTAATAATCCGAGAAAAACTGCTGGTTACGGAACCGCGTCTCCAGCACGTTGGCCGACCCGTTGGAGAGGAAACCAAGCGAGTTGACCAGGCTCTGGTACGTGCCGTTGTTCGACCGCACGTTGTTGTAGACGTAGTTACCGGCGGTGCCGCGCAGCACCAGCCCCGCGTTGAACTTACCCGCTGTGAGTTGGGTGGTAAACCCAAACAACTGCACGGGGTTGGCCGTCTGGTAGCGGTAGCGGTCATCGACCGTGATGGAGCCGCTGTTGTTGGCATCCTGATACACGCCTTCCAGTGGCATACCGTTGGCACTGTATACTTGCCGGTTTACGTAAAAAGCGTTTGTGGGGAAGCCCACGGTCTGAATCTGAATCCTGTTGCCTGTGCCACCGTTGATATCGCCCACCAGAATGCCCGGATCGTTGGGTACCTCTACTTTAGTCAGTTTCGTAATTTTGTTTTCGTTGTAGGTGTAGTTCGCGCCCACTTCCCACTTTACATTCTCAGTCTGAATGGGCGTGGTGTTCAACTGGAATTCAATACCCCGGTTGGTCAGGTTGCCCACGTTGGTCAGAATCACGTTGGTCAGGTTGGAACCCGCCGCCACGGGAATAGCCGCCAGCAGGTCCTTCGTTTTCTTTTCGTAGAGATCAATGCTACCCGAAATCCGTCCCTCGAACAGGGCATAGTCTACGGCGGCATTAAGCGATTCAGTCTCTTCCCACTTTATGTTGGTATCATACCCACCAGCCCGTAGGGTACGGGTAAATGTATTGCCCAGTTGGTACTGCGCCGTGGGGTCTGAGATCAGGTACGTGGGCAGGTAAGCGTAGTTGCTG
>JAYUKZ010000066.1:0-68362 GCA_043763995.1 Fibrella sp. | reverse complement strand
GTTTTTTTTCAATTGTTTGCAGGGTGAGCAAATCTTCCTGAATTTTGAGGGCGTAGTTCATGAAGCAAATATACGACATATCAAATCTGAAACGGTATCAGACACAGAGCCATTGAATGCGGTCAAACATGCTTTGTATATAGCTTACAATGCATGCGATATTGGACCTACTCATGCAGGAAACATGGCAAAACTTCATGAAGATTGCTTTGGGGTGCCAGATGATAGGAAAGATGCGACAGCAATGGATAGTTTCAACAACAACGTTGGATTGGCAATTTTTCAAGAGGTGGGATGTGATAGAGATGCGCTTGAAGCTGCCGTTTTTGCTGCTTACGAGACAGGAAGGCTTCATAAGTTATATGGAAAACAAACTCCTTAAAAACCTTTTATGTTATTTGATTGTATGACTCATTGTTAGCGTTATAGAACCATTTTATAAATATGGCCTTTAATCGTTTTAGTTGGATTCTCTGCGGCTCAATTTTGCTAATTTGCTTGGCACTGATGCCCAAGTTACATAGGCAAAAGGTCTACAAACCTGTCACGTTCCCCTTTGCAGGTCAATCATGGGTGTTGCCCCTCACAGTCGAGCAGGCCATTGACAGGTATCACTTGCGGTTTCGAAAACCAAACATTTTTAGATTACCTCTCAAAGGCAACGGAATTATGCACTTAGAGTTTCCTTATTATCACAACGCCGACTCGCCCTTCCTTGGTGAGCCAAACACAGACTCTGTGAAGTTTTATGATCGCTCCGTACACACGTACTGCTTCATCTTCTCGGACACGCTAAGCAAATACGATTCGGTTAAGGCTACATTGGAACATAACTTAAATCAATCATTTGTAGCGTTTGAGGATACCCTTCGCTTCAACAAAAAGCTTCGCAGGATGATGTATTCTAAAGGCATAGCCAATTACGAATTGATGCACCAGCCTGATAGTTCTTACGTAGCCATCCGGCACACGCCGCGTCGTGCAGCTTATTACCCCGCTGAGCTAGAAGTACTCTTTTTTCACGGGTTGCCCTACAAAGACATCCATCATCGGCTGACAGTATTTTAAGATGTTATGCATTGTTTTGGAGAAATCAAAAAGCTGAACAACATTTAGCTTTCTGATTTCTCCAAAACAATACTTTAACGCTTTTCAATGCCTTCCAGCACCCGGCGGATGACGTTAGCGCGGGCCATGAAATCGAGCGAGCCAGGTACGTCGCCGTTGTCGATTACGGTCTTGAACTGTTGCAGAAAGTCAATATAATCGGTCAGGGCGCGGGAGACGTTTTCGCGGTTTTGGTCGAAAATAGGTGCCCACATTTGGGGCGAACTTTTGGCCAGGCGTACCGTGCTGCTGAAACCGGTACTGGCCATATCGAAGATGGCCTGTTCGTCTTTCTCCTTCTCTAGCACCGTCAGGCCTAGGGCAAACGCGCTGATGTGGCTCAGGTGCGACACATACGCCAAATGCAGGTCATGTTCCTGCGGGGTCATGTAGAACAGCTTCATGCCAATGTCGCGGAAGAGGGCTTCCACCAGGTTCAGGTTGTCGGGGTGGCTTTTTTGGCGGTCGCAGATGATGAGATTCTTGCCCGGCAGCAACTCCCGGAAGGCCGCGCCGGGGCCGGAGTTTTCGGTGCCGGCCATGGGGTGTACGGCCACAAACTGCCCCCGGTTGGGGTGCGCGTCGGCCAGGGCGCAAATGCCTTCTTTGGTTGACCCCAGATCGAGAATAGTAGCCCCGGCGGGGAGCGTATCCAGCACGGTGGGCAACAGACCCAAAATGGCGTTGACGGGCGTGGCCAGCACCACCAGCGAGCTTTTGGCCACGGCCTCTTCCAGCAGGAGCACTTCATCGACAATGCCTTTGGCCAGGGCCAGTTGCCCGTGCACCGCCGAGGCATCGACCCCGATAAACCGCGCTTTGGGGTATTTTTCGCGCACGGCCAGCGCAAACGACCCGCCCAACAAACCAATACCTATAATGCTGATTGTCATATGCTTACAGATTTTTTCAACTCAGGTACGTTGAAGACTGGCCAGTAACTCGTTCCACGGCGGCCCAAATACGCTCTTTCGGCATACAGAGCGACACCCGAATGTAGCGGTTGCCTTTGGGGCCGAAAATGAAGCCCGGAGCCACAAAGATATGCTTTTGGGTCAGGAGGTCGTTGACCAATCCCTCGGCAGTGGCCACCGCCGGGGGTAGTTTAGCCCACAAAAAAAGCCCCTCCTGGTTGCGGGCGTAGGTGCAGCCCAGGGCATCGAGCAGGGCATAGGCCGCTTCGAGCCGACCCTGATACACGGCATTTCGGGCCGTGTGCCAGGCATCGGGGTTGGCCAGGGCCTCGGCGGCGGCCAACTGCACGGCCAGGAACGTACCAGAGTCAACGTTGCTTTTGATAGTCAGCACGGCATCAATGTAGGGTTTGGCCGCCGCCAGCCACCCCACGCGCCAACCCGCCATGTTGTGCGACTTGCTCATCGAGTTCAGTTCCACGGCCACTTCTTTTGCCCCATCAATGGCGAGCAGGCTGATGGGCGCGTGTTTATTCAGCACCAGGCTATACGGGTTATCGTGGCAAAGCAGCAGCCGGTGGTCGTGGGCAAACCGCACGGCCCGCTCAAACAACGCCACCGTGGCCGGTGCGCCGGTGGGCATATGGGGGTAGTTTAGCCACATGATCCGGGTGCGGTCGGTGAGTTGGTGGGCCAGTTGGTGCCAGTCAGGTTGCCAGTTGGCGTGTTCCAGCAGGGCATATTCCGTTACGGTGGCCCCCACCATCTGGCTCACGGCGCGGTAGGCGGGGTATCCCAGTTCGGGCACCAGCACGGCATCACCCTGGTTCAGGTACGTGAGCGAGAGGTGCGTAATGCCCTCTTTGGAACCAATCAGGGGCAGCAGTTCGGTTTCGGGGTCTAGGGTAACGCCGTAGGTACGTTGGTAGAACGCGGCAATGGCCTGCCGAAACGCCGGAACGCCCTTGTACGACTGATAGCCGTGGGAACCGGGTTGCCGCGATACCTCGGCCAATTTAGCAAAGGTAGCTTCAGAGGGCATCATGTCGGGGTTGCCAATGCCGAGGTTAATTACGTCGTGGCCCGCCGCCTGTAGTTGCCGTACTTCGGCCAGTTTTATCGAAAAATAATACTCCTGAGCCTGTTTGGCCCGGTTGGCAAGAGGAATGATCACGGCGGTGGGTAAGAATAAGTCGATTTCTGGTAAAAATACAAAAGCCGCCCGGTTTGGGGCGGCTTTTCAACGGCAATAAGCAGCCGGGTTAGTTCATAAACGTAAGCCGGAGGTCACTCAACTGACTGCGGAGCGAGGCATCAATCTGGCGGTCGCCCATGCGGAGCACGTACCCACCGATGAGGGCATCGTCAATTTTTTCGTCCAGTTCAACCGATTTACCACCGGTCAGTGCCTGAACTTTGGCCTTAAGCTGGGTGCGGAGTGTGTCGGTCAGGGGCACGGTGGTAATGACCGTGGCCCGCTCCACACCGTTGCGGGTATCATATTGTTTCAAAAATTCTACTGCAATGGCTTCCAGAATGTTATCACGGCCTTTTTGAGCCACAATCTGAAAAAAAGACATGGTGAGGGAGTTGAGCCGGGCACCAAAAACGGCATTAATGATACTCCATTTCTTGGCATTACGCACAATGGGGTTGGTCAGCAAGACGGCCAACGGGCGGTTGTCGGCAATGGTTTGCTGAAAAAAGAGCATGTCGCTGTGCATCACCTCCACCAGCCCTTTTTCCTGGGCCAGGTCAATCAATGATTTGGCGTAGCGGGCTGCAACGGTTGAAATGGCCATAACGTGGGGCTTAGTTTAGGCTAGAGGTGGCTACCAGGTCCTGCACCAGTTTTTCCTGGGCTGTTTTGTCGGCCAGTTCACGGCGGAGCACTTTTTCGGCCACTTCTATAGAGAGGTTTACCACTTCTTTTTTCATGGAAGCCACTAGGGCCTGCCGCTCATTCTGCATGGCTTCGCGGGCTTGCTCCAGCATCCGCTGGCCTTCGGCCACGGCCTTATCGCGGGATTCGGCAATGATCCGGTCGGCGGTTTCTTTGGCTCCGCGCAAAATGGTTTCGCGTTCGGCGCGGGCCTGGGCCAGAATCTGCTCGTTTTCTGATTTCAGCTTGGTCATTTCGCCGCGCGTTTTTTCGGCCAGATCCAGCGCACCCTGAATGCTGTCTTCGCGCTCTTTGAGGCTGGCCGTGATGGGTCCCCAGGCAAATTTACGGAGCAGAAAAAATGTGATGCCAAAAATAATTACCTGCCAAAACAACAGGCCAAGATCGGGGGTGAGCAGTTCCATAATCAGGATGAACTAAAGGAAAAATAAACGTCTGGTTCTTTCTTTTGTGGGGGTTGGGTACGTACCTGCCTGCGGCAACCCCAACGGGCAGGTACGTTCGCCAAAGCGGTGCATTCTGTGGGTCATTGCCTAGTGCGCAGACAGAATACCTACTGGAAACCAAGCCGTTAGGCCAGAGCTACCAACAAACAGATTACGGCAGCAAACAGGGCTACGGCCTCAATCAGGGCGGCAATAATCAGCATGGCAGTCTGAATCCGGCCAGCCGCTTCGGGCTGACGGGCAATGCCTTCCATGGCACTACCACCAATACGACCAATACCCAAACCAGCCCCAATGGCGGCTAAACCAGCCCCAATAGCGGCACCCATTACGGCTACACTACCGGTTGCTTCCAACAAAATTGACAGCATAAAAGCGATCATCGTCAAACAGATTTATAAGTGAAAAAAACAAAAGAAAAAAAGATTTGGGATTGCGGATCGGGGATTTTGGATTTAAAAATTGCCTGGTAATCAGCAGGTTTTTTGCATCCCGACTTTGGAATCGTGTAAGAGCAATCTAAGCAACTTCTTCGCCGTGGCCGCTGTAGCCGATGCCGTGGTCGGCTTCGTGACTGTCTTCAATGGCACTGCCGATGTACATAGAGGTGAGCAGCGTGAAAATAAACGCCTGAAGAAACGCCACCAGCAGTTCAATCAGGTTCATGAACAGGGTAAACGGCACCACAATGGCACTGATGCCCCAACCCATGCCCGCGCCACCGGCGTTACGGGCAATAAAAATCAGCGAGAGCAACGCCAGAATAATGATGTGGCCCGCCGTGATGTTGGCAAACAACCGGATCATGAGCGAAAGCGGTTTCATAAACAAGCCCACAATTTCGACTGGAATCATGATGGGCAGCAGGGCCAATGGCACACCCGTGGGCCGCACCAGGTGCATCCAGTAGTGTTTGTTGCCGCTGAAATTCGTGACCAAAAACGTGATGATGGCCAGCACGATGGTTACGGCAATGTTGCCGGTGAGGTTGGCTCCGCCCGGCAAAAGCCCTAGCAAGTTATTGACCAGAATAAAGAAAAATAGCGTCAGCAAGTAGGGCAGGTACGTGCCGTATTTCGGCCCCAGGTTTGGCTTGGCAATCTCGTCGCGCACAAACAGCACAATGGGTTCCAGCAATGACTGTAATCCGGTGGGCGCACGGCCTTTGTTCTTACCGTAGGAACCGGCAATGGAGGTGAAAATGACCAGCAACAAGATGGCACTGAGCATGAGCGAGGCCACATTCTTGGTAATACTCAAGTCGGTTACGTGAACCTCCTCCAGTGGTTTACCGGCAACATCGACCCGGCGAATGTGGCCGTGCTCAGCTTTGTATCCGTTGTAGATGGTCCCTTCGTGCAGGCGTGAGGACGAGAACACTTCCAGGCCCCGGTCTGCCGAATACAAAATGATGGGCAGGGGCAGGGTGAGGCCGTGGGCGAATTCCCAACCTTTATCGTCGCTGATGTGGTGGGTAATCATCTCGCCCACGTTGAATTTTTTCTCTCCCGCAGCGGGTGTTTCCGTGCGCTCGTGGGGGGTATGCTCTTGTGCCAGAACGCCCGTGAGCGTACCAAAAACCAGCGTCAGGGCAGCTATAAATTTAGTAATTGATGACTTAATCATATGAAAGAAGTAGGCGTTTCTACGAATCGCGTCGCAATTTACGAGCAAGGCCGTAGATTTCAAAACTGGTATAAACTAAATACAGTGCAAGAAAGCCCACAATGAACGCAGCCCGGTCAGGTACGTTGTTGTAAAGCATTATTCCCACAAAAAGCAGACACAAAATGAGCTTGCTGGTGGTGAAGGCCAGAAAAAAGGTGGTGAACTGAGCCGATTGAGGGTCTTTTACGTAGCCCATCAGCCGATGGAGCAAGACCGAGAGCATGAACTGAAACAGCAATATATACGGCCAAAACGGGTGGAGCCAAGCGGGAGTGTAAAACCGGTCAGCTACAAAAAATACAATTCCGAGCAACGCCGTTAAAAGCAGTGAATGACGCATGAAAATCAAAAAGCACGGCTCCCCGGCCTAGGCTTTCAGGGTGATTTAGGTAATTGTTTAATGAACAGATACAACGAGGCAAAAATGGCAAAAAGGGACAGGCCGATGGTCCAGCCGGGGGTTTTGTTGCCCTGCCACTGATCCAGTTTCATGCCCGCATAGACCCCCACGCCAATGGTGCCCAGCATCTGAATGCCAATGCCGCTATACTGCGCAAAAGCCGACGGTTGGCGGTCAGGGTTAGGCGGTTTGGGTTCTTCAGGTACGTTCATTTGGCTAAAATTGGCTACTTTCGCTACATTGGCACGGCATTCGATACGTTCAACACCGGCACTACGTTTTAACAGTGTCCAAGAAATTCTGTTAGGCTCCGCAAAGGTACGCCCTGCCCCGTGGCCGCTCTACCCCTATGCGTAACTTCTTTTCCGGTAACGTACCTGGCTCTACCCGTCAATCCATAACATTGTTAGGATTGTTGGCGGGCCTGGCAGCTTGTTCACAACACAGCACCGGCTCGCTCAGCAAAGGCTATCACAACCTCACGGCCCATTACAACGCCTATGCGATGGCCCATGACGACATGGACGAAGTGGAACGGTATCTGTTTAAAAACCGGCAGGATAATTACAACGAAATCCTGCCCGTACTGCTTCCGCTCGATTCCAACGCCACTCAGGCTGTTCGCGCCCAGCTAGACGATGCCATCAAGAAAGCGTCGTTGGTAGCCGAGCGGCATCAGAATAGCAAGTGGGTCGATGCGGCGTATGTGCTTATTGGTAAAACGCGCCTCTACCGGCAGGATTTGGGCAGTGCCACCGAGGTGTTCAAGTACATTAATACGAAGGGCCGCAGCGACATTGCCAAGCACGAAGCCCTGACGTACCTGATGCGCACCTACGTGGAGACCGGCGATTTTGCCAACGCCCTCACCGTGGCCGAGTACCTGCGTATCCAGCCCCTGAACAAACCCAACACCCGCGATTTTTACCTTACCAAAGCCTATTTGCACCAACGAAAAGGCGAACCGCTGGTGGCGGCGGGCATTCTGGATGCCACCTTTCCTTTGTTGCAAAAATCGGAAGCCACCGCACGGCTCCACCTCATTGCGGGGCAACTGTATGAACTGGCCGGAAAAAATACTCCCGCCACCGACCATTTTCGGCAGGTATTGCGCACCCGACCCAACTACGACCAGGAATTTTACGCCACCATCTACCTGATGCAAGCCGACGGCAACGACCCCGACCAACTGGCCCGCAACACCGAGCGCTTCGAAAGTATGCTTGGCGACCGGAAAAATACCGACCTGATCGACAAGATTTATTTCACCATGGCCCGCACCGATGCCCGGCGCGGCAACACCGACCGCGCCCTGCTCAACTACAACCGGGCCGCGCAAACAGGGCTGACCAACACCGCGCAACTGCCCCTCACCTACGCCGAGATGGGTACGTTGTATTTTGAGAAAAAACAAGAGTACAGCCGCGCCCAGGCGTATTATGACAGCGCGTTGGCCCTGCTGCCCCAAAACCATGCCTACTACACCACGCTGGCCACCCGCAAAAAAACCCTGGACGAGTTTGTGAACAACCAAACCACCATTGACCGCGAAGACAGCCTCCAACGCCTGGCCCAGATGAACCCCGCCGCCTTGGACCAACTACTGGACAAAGTGATTGACCGGCGCGAAAAAGCCGATGCCTCCCAAGCCGAACTGGCCAAACAGGTCACGGGGCGCATGAACCAAACCGGCGGGCAGGCTACCAACTCCGACCTGGCCCCCAACGACCGCTGGGTGCTCTACAACCCCGTGCAACTGGCCCAAGGCAGTCAGGAATTTCGCCAAATTTGGGGAAACCGCCCTCTGGGCGACGATTGGCGGCGGCAAAACCGGGATGCCTCGCAGGCGGTTGCCGCCGAAAACAGCCCTTTAAACGGGGCAAATCCGGCCAACGCCACCAACCCCTCCACCCCGCTTACGGCGGAGGCTGGCCCGGCGAAACCCGCCACGATGAACCTTCGAAAAGCCAAAAAAGACGAACTGTATCGCCAGATTCCATTTTCGGCGGAAGCGGTGCAACAATCGAACGACGCGCTGGAATCGGCGTTGTTTCGGCAGGGGAAGCTCTACAAATTCCAACTCGAGCAACCAGCAATGGCAGTCACTACGCTGGAACGGCTGCTTGTTCGGTTTCCCAACTCCAGCTACCGTCCCGAAACGTATTACCTGTTGCACCTGGCCACCGCACAGGCAGGGCAAAAGTCAGACTGGGACCGCAAACTAATGGCCGAGTTTCCCACCTCGTCATACGCCAAACTACTGAACACGGGCACCTCCCCCACCGAGGCGGGCAACGTACCTGGCGGCAAGGGCGTGACGAACGAACTGGCCGCTAACCAGGCGTATGCCCAACTGTATGACCTCTACCAGCAGGGCAACAGCACCGAAGCCCTGGCCCGCACCGAGACTGCGCTGGGTACGTATGGCGGGGCCAAACTGGCTGACCGCATGGCCCTGCTTCGGGTCATTCTGGTGGGGCGGGTGCAGGGCGCGGAGGCGTACCGACAGGCGTTGAACGAATTTGTACGCGATTACCCCCTGAGTCCCTTACTTTCGCACGTGAAAGAACGGCAGGTGGCGGCAGAGCAACTATCGGCCAAACGAAAATGAAACGCACACTTCCTACCTACCTCACCTTTGCCCCCGGCCACTACCGCACCCTCATTCTCCGCCTCTGGAAAGGTAGTTTGATTGCCCTGGTTGGCATTCTGGTGTACGTGCTGGCGGTGGCAGTCAATTTTCTGTGGCTCTTCGGCGGAATGCCCGACCTGAAAGCCCTGGAGAACCCCAAAAGCCAGGTAGCCTCCACCATTTATTTCAACGACGGCCCCCAGATGGGCAAGTTCTACCTCGAAAATCGCACCCCGGTAGACATCACGCAGGTGTCGCCCAACGTGATTTCGGCGTTGCTGGCCACCGAAGATGCCCGGTTTATGAAACATTCGGGTATCGATTTCCGGTCTATTGCGCGGGCCGTGACGGGCATTCTCACATTCAGGAACGCGGCCAACACGGGCGGGGGCAGCACCCTGACCCAGCAAACGGCCAAAAACCTGTTCAACACCCGCGAAGAGCAGTATGAAGGCGTGTTGGGCAACATCCCCGTGGTGCGGCTCGTGATTGCCAAAACCAAAGAGTGGATTCTGTCGGTGCGGCTGGAACGAAACTACACCAAGCAGGAAATCATGATGATGTACCTCAACACGGTGTCGTTTGGCAACAATACATATGGCATAAAAACCGCCGCCAAAACCTACTTCAACCGCGAACCCTGGCAACTAAGCGTAGAAGAAAGTGCCACGCTGGTGGGAATGCTCAAAAACCCGTCGCTGTTCGACCCGCGCATTTTTGAGGAACGCGCCCGCGAACGGCGAAACGTGGTGCTGGGGCAGATGAAAAAGTATAAATTCCTGACAAACAATCAGTACCTGAGTTATAAAATTAAGCCACTGAAACTCGATTTCAACGTCGAAAATCAGAACACCAACAAGGCACCCTATTACTGCGCCACCATCCGCGATTTCCTGAAAAATTGGGTTAAACAGTACAACAAAGAGAACGGCACCGACCTGAACCTCTACACCAGCGGCCTGAAAATCTACTCCACCCTCGATTCCCGGATGCAGCAATCAGCAGAAGAAGCCGTGATGACCAACATGCGCGACCAGCAGGGAAAGTTCTACCAGCAGTGGCGCGGGCGCAACCCGTGGGTGTTTAAAAACGCCTCGAAACAATGGCAGGAGATGCCCAATTTCATTGAGAACGCCGTTAAACGTACCAGCCGCTACCGGTTACTGAAAGAGGTATACGGCGATGACCAGGCCAAAATCTGGCGCGAACTGAACAAGCCCGTCAAGATGAAAGTGTTTACCTATGCCGGGCGGCGGATGGAAAAAGACACCATAATGAGTACGCTCGACTCGCTCCGGTACTACAAACGGCTGCTCCACACGGGCTTCGTTTCTATGGACCCTACCACTGGGTACGTGCGGGCGTGGGTGGGCGGCATCAATTTCAAGTACATGAAATTCGACCATGTGGCCCAGGGGAAACGCCAGCCGGGGTCAACGTTTAAGCCGTTTGTGTACCTCACGGCCCTGAACAACAACTACTACACCACCTGCGACCGCGTGTCGGACAGCCCCGTGACGTTTGCTGCCTACGAAGACGGCAACGGCCCCCGCTCCTGGACACCCAAAAACTCGACGGGGCGGTATAGCGGGCAGGCTTTTTCGCTGCGCGAAGCCATTGGGGCCTCGGTCAACAGCGTGTCGGCCCGGCTCATCAAAAAATCAAAGGCGCGGGCCGTGCTAAAAACCGCCGCCGATTTGGGGGTCGATACCACGGGTTTTCCGGCCAACCCCACGCTTTGTCTCGGCACCGCCGACGTGTCGGTGATGGATATGGTGGCGGCCTACTGCGCCTTTGCCAACAGTGGCCACCGCGTGAAACCCATTACCGTTTACCGCATTACGGATAAGAACGATAACGTGCTGCACAACTTCACGCTCACGGCGGTGCAGGTTATCAGTGCCCAAAAAGCCTACGATATGCTCTACCTCATGCGCGGTGCCACTGAGGACCCCAACGGCACGGCGGCCCGCCTGAAAACGCAGTATAAACTGCTGGACAACGGCAACCAGATTGCGGCCAAAACCGGTACCACGTCCAGCTTCTCCGATGGTTGGTTTATGGGCATTACCCAAAACCTGGTTTCCGGCCTGTGGGTTGGCGGCGATGAACGGTCTATCCACTTCAAAGACATTGGGTTTGGGCAGGGGGCGCGGTTGGCCATGCCCGCCTGGGGCCTGTATATGCAGAAGGTGTATGCCAATAAATCGCTGACCAAATACAAACCCAGTCCTTTCCTGAAACCCGACGGTTACAAGGTCGACTGCGGCGGCTACTACATCGACTCGTCGCAGCGGTATATTCCGCCGCAAATTGCCCCCACGGAGGAAGAGGAGATATTGAACTAAAACCTGCCTCCCGGCAACGTACCTGAGCCGGGCAGTTGGGGCAACCGCAACCTTTGGCCAGGTACGTTCGTTAGGTCTTTATGCCCGAATTCGACCCAAGAAAAGAGTTAGCCAGCGTACCCCACGAGCCGGGCGTTTATCGATATTTTGATGCCGCCGGTGAGGTAATCTACGTTGGGAAAGCGAAAGATTTGAAGAACCGCGTCAGCAGCTACTTCGCCAAATCGAACCAGCACGACCGCAAAACGCTTCGGCTCGTGAGCCAGATTCGGAAGCTTGAATTTACCATTGTGCATACCGAATTTGATGCGTTATTGCTTGAGAATCAGCTTATTAAACGCTACCAGCCGCGCTACAACATTCTGCTGCGCGACGACAAGACCTACCCGTTTATCTGCGTCACCAACGAACATTTTCCACGGGTGGTTACGACCCGGCGCATCGAACGGGGGCAGGGTACCTACTACGGGCCGTTTGCCAACTTGAAGCCCATGTACACCGTGCTGGAAATGTTCAGCCAGCTCTTCACCCTACGTACCTGCACCTATAATTTGGCCCCCGAAAACATTGAGGCCGGTAAGTACAAAGTGTGCCTCGAATACCACATCGGCAACTGCAAAGGCCCCTGCGAAGGCAAACAGGCCGAAGCCGACTACGATGCCGACATCGAACAGATTCACGCCATTTTGAAAGGGCAACTCAAACCAGCGCAGGATTTTTTCCGCACCCGAATGGTGGAATCGGCCAGTACGATGGCGTTTGAGCAAGCCCAGCAGTTCAAAGATAAGATGGACGTGCTGCAACGGTTTCAGAGCAAATCGACGGTGGTGAACCCCAAAATAGCCGATGCCGACGTATTTACCATTGCCTCGGATGAGGTCTCGGCCTACATCAACTTCATGAAAGTAGTCAACGGCACCATTATTCAAACGCACACGGTAGAGGTAAAAAAGAAGCTCGATGAACCCGATGCCGACCTGCTCACGATGCTCATCGTAGAATTTCGCGAACAATATGGCAGTCAGGCCAAAGAAATCATTACTAACATTCCACTAGACGTTGACCTGAAGGCTGAAGTAACCGTGCCGCAAATTGGCGACAAGCGCAAGCTGATGGATATGTCGCTCAAGAACGTGCTCTACTTCCGGCGCGAGCGGCAGGAACGGGCGGCGGCAGAATCAACGGCCAACGCCAGCAAAAAAGACCGGGTGCTCATCCGGCTCAAGCAGGATTTACAACTGAAAAGTTTACCCCGCCGCATCGAATGTTTCGACAACTCGAACATTCAGGGTACCAACCCGGTGTCGGCCATGGTGTGTTTTATTGATGGCCAACCGGCCACGAAAGAATATCGGCACTACGGCATCAAAACCGTGATTGGCCCCAACGATTTCGCCAGTATGTACGAAGTGGTCACGCGGCGGTACAGCCGGATGCTGGAAGAAAAAGGCCCCCTCCCCGACCTGATCGTGATTGACGGCGGCAAAGGCCAACTCAGCGCGGCCTGTGATGCGCTGAAAGCCCTAAAATTATACGGCCAAATCCCAATTGTGGGCATCGCCAAACGGCTTGAAGAAATTTATTTTCCCGAAGATAGTCTGCCCCTCTACATCGATAAAAAATCGGAATCGCTGAAACTCATCCAACGGTGCCGCGACGAGGCTCACCGCTTCGCCATCACTCACCACCGCGACAAACGCAGCCGCAACAGCCTCATCAGCGAACTGGAAGGCATTGACGGCATCGGCCAGAAAACAGCCGGAAAACTATTGACCCATTTCAAAGGAGTCAAAAAAATAAAAGAGGCCGCCACCGCCGCCATCGCCGAACTAATCGGCGACGACAAAGCCCAAAAGGTTAAAGCCTATTTCGATGCGCAGGAGGTTTAATGGGGCCTTGCGTAGAGACGCGATACATCGCGTCTCTACGAATACCCGGCCAAAAAATTACCCCTGTTCATCGCAGGGGCAATTTTTGTGTCAGGTACGTTGTCGTTAGTATTCCCAGAGGCCGTGTTCGATTTCCATCAGGTCGTACTCTGTTTGGTACGATTTCATCAGGCCCTCTTTGTCGCCGTAAAGGCCTACCAGTTCTTTATCGTCGGGGTTGGCCACTTTCGTGATGCGCCCGTAGAACAAACGAAGGTCAAAGGCATCGGCCAGGTTTTTGTGCTGCGCCTGGTTTTGGGTGTTGTACCAGACAAATTTCTTGGGGTCAGACCGGAACAGTTTGTCGAGGTCTTTGTAACGGAAGGTGGCAATGGGAAGCTCGAAACCTGCCGCGTTTTTGTCGGCGGGCAACAGCATTTTTACGGTTTGAATATCGTAGTACAGCCGTGACCGTTTTTTATCAAAAATCCAGTCTTCTTTTACTTCCAGCACACTCAATTCCTTGGGGAAATATTCGTCACCCGAAAGCGACGGCGACGCAGTTTTGGCTACGGCCACCGTGTCCTGCCTCACCGGCTCAATGGGTTGGGTTGTTTTGGCTCCCTTCTTCCCTTTGGTTTTGGCGGTAGTTTTCTTAGGTGGCCCACCCCAACCATCGTCGGCAGCGGCGGCTTTCTTGGGAGGCCCACCCCAACCGTCGTCGGCGGGTTTGGCGGCGGCGGTTTTGGGCTTGTCCTGTTTTTTGCCATCGCCCCAACCTTCGTCTTTCCCGGCCACGGCCCCATTTTTGTCAAACCCGGCTTTGATTTCCTCCGCCGATAAGCCCCCTTCCTGATTGGGAATCAGCAGCTTTTCGTGGAATTTGTCGGGCGAGATTTTACGGGTGCAGGAGTCGTTTTCGTAGGCATCCAGCAGCCCGGCTTTCACCGCGTCGATCAGGTATTTGGTGATCTCGTTGCCTTTGGCGAACATGCTCCTGTTCTGCGTCTCCTTCAGGTCAATACGCCGCCACAGGGTTTTCTTCATCATAATGTCACTGTCGGCAATGGGCCGCACCGACATCGAGTTTGCCTTGCTGTTGTCGCGTTCCTGCGCCAGCGCACCGCCCAGCAGGCCGAGGGTGGCCGTAGCCGTGAGGGCCGCCGCCCGTATGAATGTCACTTGCTTCATGGCTTGTGTTTGTTGGCTGTTTTCTACCCTAAAAACGGCCTCAAAGCCGCTTTAGTATGGTTAATACAAGGATATTACCTGGAGTACATTTCCCATCGAAACATCGCTGATTTCGCCCCGGAAATTTTGCCGCTGAACGCCTTCTACCGTGATGGTCAGCCGGTCGCCCGGCTCCATTTCTCCGGCCATAGCACCCAACGAACCGCCACCGGCACCCAAATTCAGTGGCCCGGCAATACGGCGGGTTCCCCGTGCCAGGTTAACCGTAATTCCCGTTACCCGAAAGCGGGCATCGTTTGGCGCAAACGCGGCAAAGCTGGGGTCAGCCACAGCCCGAACGCTAATGCTCCGGGCCGAGCCTACAGCTACACCCCGTGGGTCAGTGGCGGGGCGGCCACCCACCAGATACTCGATGGTGGGGCGCGGCACCCGGTTCACCCGGAAGGGTTCACGGCCCAGCAAATTCCCGGCATTGCTGATGTTAACCATCACCGAGGCCGAGTTGGGCACCACCGTCACCTTTCCTTTGGCACCCGATTGCAACACACTCGCCCCGTCTGCCGTGATGGTGGGGTTCCAGAGCGCACCCAATTGCGGGCTTTGAATGCTGAGTTTGTTTTCGCAACCCAAATAGAGCGGCGGCAACGTACCTGTCTCGATCTGATACGTTGGCTTGGCCACAGCATACTCGGCTTTTACCGGTACTGATTTCACCGTGCCGTCGGGCGCGTTGTAAGAAATAGTGCCTGACAACACCCGTTTCGAGAGGCCCTGACTGTCATAGGCACCGCCCTGTGCGGTGAATTCAATGACACCCCGGCCATTTTCCATCCTGACGGGGCCACCGCTAAGGCTCATCCGGGGTTGAATACCGGACGACGAAGCCGCCAAAAACATCTCGCCCCGAAACTTGGTACCCGCCACCACCACGTTGGACTGCATACTGAGCATCCCCATGATTTTGTCGAATTTCACGTCCTGCGCTCCCACTTTTGTGGCCAGATAATCGAGTACCTCGCCTTCGAGGCGGCGCACATCAGCTTGTTTCTGACTCAACACGGCCAATGCTGCCGGTACAGGCGTTTGGGCAAAGTTGAGCACGGCAAAATCTTTGGTACGTTGCTCAGAAGAGCGTTTGGCCGTAGGGTCGTCTTTACCATCCAAAGCCAGGGGGGCAAATTTGGCATTGCCTGCCTTCGATAGTTGCTCGGTGTACTGATTCAGCGAGGTCTGAAGTTTGTAAGCCTCTCCGTTGCGGTTGTTGCCAACCAAAAGCTGCGCTACCTTTTCTTCTTCGCTCAAATTTTTGATACTACCTTCTTCGTCCAGACCACCACCGGCGGCAATCAACTGGGTTTTCAGCCCATCAATCTGCGCCATCATATCGGCGGTTTGCTTACGTACCTGATCGGCTTGTTGCATCACAGCCACATCGGCGGGGCGGTTGCCGGTTTTGGTGACCGCCGCCCTGATTTTTTCAATTGTCTCTTGATTGACCTTATTTGCTGACCCCGTAGACTGCTCCAGAGAGTTATTCAGCAGGACGAATTTTTCCAGAATGGCCGACGTAACCTGCAAGGCAAGCAACGCGGTCAATACCAGATACATCATCCCGATCATTTTCTGACGGGGTGTTTCTTTTCCACCTGCCATTCGGTTGGTAGTATTAAATACTGTTTAAGAGAGAGGATTTGATTTCTAGTTGCCGCTGCGCATGGCTGTCAGCATACTGCCATAGACATTGTTGAGCGAGGCAAGGTTGCCCGTTAGCTTGCCCAATTCAGCTTTGAACTGTTGGGTGTCTTTGCTGGCATCGGCCATGTTTTGCATGGCATTGGTGAGGTTGCCGTAGAACGCATTCATGGCCTTCAGGTGCTTGTTGGTGTCCTGCAATTCCAGTTCGTACACGGCATTCAATGCACCCATGTTCTTGGTCACTTTCTGAAACTGATCCCGGTAATCTTTGGCATCGGTCGTGGCATCGGCCATCGAATTCATGGCCGTAATGGCCGTACCATACGATTTGTTCATCTCCGAAATAGACCCCGATGCCGACTTCACATTGCGGGCGTAGTCGTTGGTGGCTACCGTGGCATCGGTCAGGTCGGTGAGTTTAGACACCGTGCTGTTGAGATTCTGGAAACCGGAACCCAATTTCTCGAACACGTCGGGCGTGATTTTGGCCTGCGCAAGCATCTGATCCATGTTGGCTGTGAGGCCGTTGGCTTGCGGAGTGGCGGCAACAGCCTTGCGGGCTTCGCCTTTGTAGTCGGTAGCCAATTCGGGATAGACGCGCTCCCAGGCGTAATCATCGCCGGAGGCAATAGGCTGAGTGAAACTTTGAACGGCGTAGAGGGCAAAGATGACCACTTCTGTCAGCAGACCCACCGTGAGCATAAAGCCGAACTGTTCGTTGTGGGTGATTTTGGCCCAGGCCCCGAAGATAACAACGGCGGCACCGGCACTGTATAAGGTAGGAACGAGGCGATCCCAAAAGAAATTTACTTTTCCTGCTGCCATGAGTGGTTTACGGATGTGAGAATAGAATAGGAAAGAAACAGATTGAAATGACTATGCTTTGGTGGTCTTCATACCCTTGTCGCCACCCGATTTTTTCGAGGATTTTGACTTCGACGAGGAAGACCGGCCACCCCGCGCCGAGGCTGTGCGCCCCTCCAGGTTGTCCATCACACACCGAAAACCGATGAATGAACGACGGGCGTTTTCATCTTCGTAGGTACGTGTTCCCGACTCCAGGTAATAGGCCACGTCCTTCCACGAACCACCCCGAACCACTTTGCGGGGTTCGTCGGCGTTTTGGTTGTCGGGGTTCATGTCCCAAACAATGGCGTTCGAATTTTCGGCATAGGCATCGCGGCACCATTCGGCCACATTTCCGGCCATGTTATACAGGCCATACTCGTTAGCATTGTACTGGTTAGCCGGGGCCGTGTAGGGGTAGCCATCGGCATCAAAATTGCCGCGCTGTGGTTTGAAATTGGCCAGGTAACAGCCTTTTCCGTTCGCTACGTAGGGATTGCCCCAAGGATACTTGGCTCCCTGCTTGCCGCCCCGTGCGGCCCACTCCCACTCGGCTTCTGACGGTAGCCGGAAACGAGGCGAATTGACCAGGCTTTCTTTCGTGCGGTAATCGTTGTAGAGGTTGGTACGCCACTGGCAAAAGTGTTGGGCCGCTTTCCAGTTTACGCCCACCACCGGATACGTGTCGAACGCGGGATGGCCATAGTAGTATTCCAGCATAGGGTCGCCGTTGTGATAGGTGAAATCGTTCTTCCACACAGCGGTATCTGGGTAAAATTTAGCCATGATTTCCTCTTCGCCCATGGTGGCGGCAGAGTCGGCCAGGAGCGCGTTTACATACTGACGGTATTCGTGGTTGGTGATTTCGGTGTCGTCCATGTAGAACGAACTGATCGTCACGCGGCGGTTCATGTTAATCTGGGTGGCAGCCACGTCTTCGTCGGCTTGCCCCATGATGAACGACCCCGACGGAACAAGCACCATTCCATAGGGCGTGGTCTGCTTATAGCCGGGCCGCGACTTGGCCACGATTTCACCATTGTTCACGCCGACATCGGCACTTTTACCGCCACCAAGCTTCGATTTCACAAAGCCGCAGCTTTGCAAAACCAGTACTGTTGCCACCACCAATACGCCCCGGAGTGTGTGAGTTGGCATTCGGTTCGATTTCATATGTATAAACTGCATAAACGTGTGCAAGACCTGACGTAAGAACGAAAATGCGCCGGGTTATTGTATGTTAATGTGTTTCGCCCGAAAGCAGAAAAACCCTTCTTACTGCTTTTTTTAGCCTATTGGGTCAAAAATACGTACCTGACCGGTGTGTGTCCAACAACAATGAGGCCAATTTGACGGGCATACTGAACCAACAAGCACATCATGCCAAAAATGTGTAGCCATCAATACCGGAAACGGGGCGTACGCACGATGGGTTTGCGGCTGGTGTTGGGGGCAGGAAGTGCATAACTTAGCATTACTTCATACGAGGCAGGCCGTTTGGCCGTAGCCCCAAAGGTGGTGAAGTCATAAGCCACGCCCAGCCGTAGCGCATTGTTGGCGAGCAAGTTGATACCCGCCATAACAGTAACGGCTTCCTGTAACCGATAGCTTGCACCAGCAAAATACCGGCTGGCATAGGTGGCCAGTAGGTTTACATCCAGCGATGAAGCCTGAAGGCCCGGCTCGGCACTATACTTATACAGGATAGACGGCTGAAGATCAAGGTCATAGGTGAGGCCCAGCCGGTAGCCCGCCGACAGGTATGCCGTTCTGGACATGGGGTTGATACCCCGGTCGGTGCCCAGTTTGTAGGCGGCGGCGTTGAGGTGAAACAAACTCAGGCCCACCCAATAGTCGACGGTGTTGTAGTGAACGCCCGCGCTGAAATCGGGTTGTAGCTGCGAAACTTGGCCTGTGCCAATGAGCAAATCGCCGGGGTCTCGGAAGATAATGTTTGAATAATCGATGGCTTTGTTGTGTATACCAGCCTGAACCCCTACCGACAACGTACCTGACTTGAGGGCAAACCGGTAGGCATAGGCCACCTGCACCGACTGACTGCTGATGGGGCCAACCACGTCGTTGAGCGCATAAATGCCCACGCCGCTGTTGATGCCGTTGAGAGGCAAATTGGCCGTAAGCAGTTGTGAGGTGGGCGCACCGCCCAGCCCGGCAGAGGTAGTGTAACCCGCCCATTGGGTGCGGTAGAGCAACTGAACGCGGGTAACACCCTCAGAGCCAGCCGCTGCGGGGTTATAGAATGTGGGAGCGAACGAAAAAAAGCTGAACTGAGGGTCCTGCTGCCCAAAAGCCGACAGCGAAAGCAGGCAGCTACCAGCCAATACGTAAAGGTTGCGAAGCATAGAGGGTTAGCAGTCGGGGCGATTGTTGCGCCGGTCAAGTAGCTAAATAACGGGGTAAAACCCAAAATATTGACCAGAAATATAGCCAGTATTGGGCAACAGGCGAACACCAACAGCAATACCCCAACCCTCGAAGGTCAGACTTTGTTAGCTTTTCGGATATACAGGTCCAGCGCACCGGTCATGGAAGGAGCGTTGGGCAGGGGAGCCTCGATATCGAGCAATAGGCCGGCCTCGGTGATTGCTTTTGCCGTGGTGGGGCCAAATGCCGCCATCCGGGTGCCATTCTGCTTGAAGTTGGGGAAGTTAGTCAGCAATGATGACACGCCCGACGGGCTGAAAAAAGCAATCAGATCAAAATGGGCCACGTCCAGGTCAGCAAGGTCAGTGGCCACGGTTTCGTACATAACAGCCTCTGACAGGTGCAAACCGCCCGTGTCCATAAAATCGGGGATATCGTTGCTACGGATGTTGGAGCAGGGAAACAAAAACTTCTCCGTTTTGTGCTTACGGATTAAATCGAACAACTCTTTCGCGGTTTTAGTACCGGAAAAAATCTTTCGCTTTCGAATGATAATGTATTTCTGAAGGTAGTTGGCCGTTTGTTCCGAAATACAAAAATACTTCATGTCGGCAGGTACGTCCAAACGGCCTTCGTTGCAGATCCGAAAGAAATGATCGATGGCGTTTCGGCTGGTGAAAATGATGGCTGTATGGGCCAGAATATTAATTTTCTGCCGCCGGAACTCTTTGAACGACACGCCCTGAATCTGGATGAACGGGCGAAAATCGACGGTAACGTTGTAGCGGTCGGCCAGGTCGAAATAAGGTGATTTATCGTCGGCGGGTTTAGATTGGGTCACTAACACATGGCTGACTTTCGTCTGACGTTCCTCGGTGGGCTGTGTGTTGGTATGGCTCATTGAATGTACCTGAATATGACGCGTTCCGGCGGGTGTGTGGTATGGAGATTCATCCGGCAAGAGCTGAAACCGGCTAATTAGCCAACCGGATACCAACCACCAGGGGGATCAATTCCACAAGGCAAAGGTACGAAAATAAATACAGATTCTTGACGGGCAGCAGCCGGGCCAACGTCAGGTAGAGCCACACCGCCCGCGCCACATAGAAACCAACAAACACTATAAATACGTAGTTTGGATATGTACCCGATGGGGCTGCGTACCGGGAGTACACCCCTGCTACTACCACCACCAAACCGCTGGCAAAAAGCAGAGACGTATGCAATACCTTGAAATAGTGAATGTTAACCAGTGCGTCGAACTTGTAGAGGCTTCCCACCAGGGCGATGAGCAGGTATTTTCCCAGGAAAAGTCCGAAGACAACGCTGCTTAGAATGCCATAGTTGAGCAATAACCCGCCAACGGTTTGCCGGAGTGGCAAGAAAGCACCCACCCCAAACAAATTGGCCTGCGTCTGCTGCGTATAGAGGAACAAAAACGCCATCAGCAGACTAAGATTGACCATGAACGCCAGCGACATTCGGCCCAACGGGCGGCTGATGACGAACGAATCCTCGGCATTGGCCAAATTTAGCAGGATAGCCGGGTTATAATAGAGCTGAAACGCCCGCCGGAAGAGCGTGTAAAGCAGCGCATGCATAGCCAGCAAGAGCAACAGACCAATGCCGAAAAAATTGGCGAATGCATCAAAAACGCGGGGACGAACACTCAACAAATCTTCCGTCAGCGTCGCGGGTCGGGCCACCAACGGGCGGCGGTGGGCCAGCACTATTTCCCAATTGTTGGCACCCGCCGGGCCGTAGAGGGTCAGAAAAACCTGCGGCTTTCGGTAGACCCGGAACAGGCTATCGACGGGCAGCACCTGCCAGGCACCGGCTTCGGTACGTTGGCGAAGGGCAGCATCGAAAAACAAAAAACCTGGTTGCTTAGACCGAATCAGCAGCGTGTAGTAGCGGTTGCTTTCCAGGTCAATAGGCGTGCTGAAGGCCAGTTCCGAGCCGTGAAGTTCGGGTATGTGGGGCACATACACGCTGAACGCTTCATCGTAGACCAGCAGATCGGGTTGGAGGTTGCGCACCGCCAAATACCGTTGGCCGGGGCCGGTACCCTCCTGCCGTGCCTGGGCAAACAGGTGTTGGCTCGCCCCGACATTGAGCCAAGACAGCATAAAAAAGGCACGGCACCACCAATGAATGACCACCGACCTGTATCCGGGTACAGGTACGTTGGCAACTTTGCCAGCGTCTAAGGTGCCTTCCACTCGCTTGCGGGCTACAAAGTCAGGTTTAGTGACCCAATGCTTTCAGCATGGTTTCGCCAATCTGCGCCGGCGATTCGACCACATGAATACCACACTCGCGCATGATGGCCATTTTGGCGGCGGCGGTGTCGTCGGCACCACCCACAATGGCCCCGGCATGACCCATCCGGCGACCTTTGGGGGCGGTTTGACCGGCAATGAACCCTACCACCGGCTTGCGGTTGCCGTCGGCCCGAATCCAGCGGGCGGCTTCGGCTTCCATACCTCCGCCAATTTCGCCAATCATCACAATGGCTTCCGTTTCAGGGTCGTTCATCAGCAACTCGACCGCCTCTTTGGTGGTAGTGCCAATAATAGGATCGCCGCCAATACCAATGGCCGTGGTTTGGCCCAAACCGGCTTTAGTCAACTGGTCAACAGCTTCGTAGGTCAACGTACCTGACTTCGACACGATGCCGACTTTGCCTTTCTGAAAAATAAACGCGGGCATAATGCCCACCTTACATTCCCCGGCGGTCATAACACCGGGGCAATTTGGCCCGATGAGGCGCACCGTCCGACCCGACAAATAGGCTTTCACGGCCACCATATCTTCGGTAGGAATGCCCTCTGTGATGCAGATAATAACTTTTATGCCCGCGTCGGCGGCTTCCATGATGGCATCGGCGGCAAAAGCGGGTGGCACAAAAATGATCGACGTGTCGGCACCGGCTTGCTGAACGGCCTCCTGCACGGTGTTGAAAACGGGCCGGTCGAGGTGGGTTTGGCCGCCTTTTCCGGGAGTAACGCCACCCACCACGTTGGTGCCGTAGTCGATCATTTGCTGGGCGTGGAAACTACCCTCCGAGCCGGTAAAGCCCTGGACAATGATTTTCGAGTCTTTATTAACTAGTACGCTCATGCTGTTGGGAGATCGTTGGCATTACCCGGACGCTGACGGGTATTTGGGGAAACAATGGGGCAAAAGTAGACTGAAAAACGGTACCTTCCGTCATGATTCTTTCGCATATGCTCTCCGATGGTGTGCTGGCCGCCACTGCCGTTTGGGTCTTCAGCACGGCCTTTGGCCGAACCCCTTTTTACGACCGCTTGCTATGGGGGTTTTTCTTCCTGACCATTGCATTGGCCGCGCTGGCAGGGGTTTTCAGCTTCGCAGGTCTACTTGTTTTAGAACCTCTTCATCAGTCTTTAACACTATTGGCGGGTAGTTTGGGGGTTGTGGCGGTGGTGATGGCTACCCGCGCCACGGTGCTGAACCGGCCCGCTACCGCCAGGCAATTTGGCCTTGCGCTGGGGCTGGGCGTGGTGCTGTTTGTGGCCCTGATCTGGCCGCAGTTGGCCGTGTTTGCGCCCGTGGTGTCGGCGTTGGGCATCCTGACGGTTATGCTGCTGGCGGTATTGGCCCTGTTGCGCCGCCAACGGTGGGCGGTTTGGCTAGTGGTGGGCGTGTTGTTACTGGCGTTTTCGACCAAAATGCAAAATCTTGTTCTGCCCCTCCACCCGCTGGATGCTTACCACTACCTGGTTGCTTTGGCCCTGCTCAGTTTTGGCCGCGCCCAACGCCAACGCGAGCAACCGCCCCTGCGCTGAGCCGGTGTACAGGCCCGCAGGTACGTATAAAAATGGGCAATAGCTTTGGTTTTGACAACTTGGATCAATTTCCTACCTTTGCACCCTCATTTTCAATAAACATACAATCATGTACGCAATCGTAGAGATAGCAGGGCAGCAATTTAAAGTCGAGAAGGGCCGCTTCATTTATACCCACAGGCTGGGTGGTGAGGTGGACGCTGCACTTGCCTCCGATCAGGTGAAGGTTCTCCTGGTCGACAACGAAGGTGCGATTACCATTGGTGCCCCCACAGTGGCGGGCGCAGCGGTGTCGGCTACCATTCTGGAACACCTGAAAGGCGAGAAGGTAATCGTCTTCAAAAAGAAACGGCGCAAAGGCTACAAAAAGAAAAACGGCCACCGGCAGTACCTGACCAAAGTGCAAATCAACGATATCACTCTCTAAATCAGTTCTGAATATATGGCACACAAGAAAGGCGTTGGTAGTTCGAGGAACGGCCGCGACAGCATCAGCAAACGGCTGGGCGTGAAATTATTCGGCGGTGAAAAAGCCATTGCCGGCAACATCATTATCCGGCAGCGGGGCACCAAGCACCACCCCGGCAAAAACGTGGGTATTGGCAAAGACCATACCCTGTTTGCCCTTATCGATGGCACAGTGTTGTTCTCCAAAGGCCGGGCCGACCGGTCGATGGTAAACATTGTACCCGCAACGGCCCCCGTTGTGGCCGAGGTTGCCCCCGTTGCTGTTGCCGCTTAGTAGTTACTTGCCTCATTGGGCACAAAAAAGCCCCGTCGCTGCGTTGACGGGGCTTTTTTGTGTGAAGAAGAATATCCGGCAACTTGTTTCGTAACGATACAAAACATACCTTTAATCTATCTTTCAGTCGCCTCAAGCATGACCCTTGACCAGATTGTTGCGATGACCCGCACGCACATCGCGCAGCGTGATTACGCCAAACACATTCTGGACACACATTATGCTGAACTTGACAAGCGAGGTGAGCTTGAAGAATGGTTACGTCGTTACGTGCATCACAAACGGATTGTTGAAGCACTCAACAAAGAAATTCCCGATGATATTTAACCGCTATCATTCAGAACATTGCGGGTAGGTACTTCTTTTTTCAACCTGCTAACTCTCTACAACTAATATGAAAACGAATCAACCTGTTCCCGATTTGAACGATTTGGGTGGTGCTCTTCGTCAGTTCAAAACAGAATCTGATGCCAGTATTGCCGAGGTGCAGCGAATGGGCCTTACCATTGATCTGGGGCCGTGGATGACCATCACCAACTACGCAAAAAAATACGACCTGACAACTCAGCAGGTAACTACCTGGATTAACCGGGGTATTATTCCTGCCGATTGTGTGGAGATTTTGCCCGAACTCAACGACATCCGATTGGTAAAAGACAAGGTATACAAATAGGTTAACCGATTGGAGCGCGTTAGGTGATGTCACGCGTTTTTTGCTTGTCGTCAGGGCTATCGGCTGGACGAAATCACTCCCGTTTGTCGGCTTTTTTCTGCCGGCCAGGTACGTTGCCATGAGCAAACCTTTTAGTTGGCCAGTGGTTCATACGTTGGTTTATGTTGCATGGCGACACGGCGACCGGTATTTTTGCTTTTCGGTACTTTGACTTCCAACCAGCTACATTTACAAACAAACTCATGGATCAATTATTTACGGCTGAAGCCATTATCAGTTTGCTTACCCTCACGTTCCTGGAAATCGTGCTGGGGATTGATAACATCATTTTCATTTCCATTGCTGCCAATAAACTTGCCCCCACCGACCAACCTAAAGCCCGTAACATCGGGCTGGTGCTGGCCATGGCGTTCCGGGTGGGTCTGCTCTTTGGCATCTCCGTGCTGATCTCGCTCAGCAAGCCCTTTGCCCATATCGACACGGGGTGGCTGGTGGCTGCGCCCACCGGGCAGGGGGTAATTCTGGTGGTGGGCGGTCTGTTTCTGCTCTACAAAGCCACCTCCGAAATTCACCACAAATTGGAAGGCGACCCCAATGCCGAGGAAAGCGAGCAAGGGCAAAAAACCGGGAAAGCCACTATCTCCAGCGTGGTGACACAAATTGCCATTATCAACATTGTGTTCTCCATCGACTCGATCCTGACCGCCGTGGGCCTGACCCAAAACGTGACGGTGATGATTATTGCGGTAGTTTTTTCGGTGCTGATCATGATGTTCTTCGCCGGGCCGGTGGGCCGGTTTGTGAACGAACACCCTAGTATTCAAATGCTTGGGCTGGCGTTTCTGATCATGATTGGTTTCATGCTCGTCGCCGAAGGGGCGCACCTATCGGAGGTCGTGTTCTTCAAATCGCCCATTGGGGTAGTGCCAAAAGGGTACCTGTATTTTGCCATTGCCTTCTCGCTCCTGGTTGAATTTTTGAATATGAAACTGCGCAAAAACTTCAAACCAGTACACATGCGCGGGTACGAGAATCAAGCCAAAAGCGAAAGCGTATCCTAGTATATACCATCCGGCTCATTCCCTAACAGTCAACCTGCCTTTTGCCCCTCACCCAGCAACTTCAGGCTCTTCTCGACAGTCTCGACGGCCTCACCGCCGAGGGGTTTCTGGCAGTGACGTTCTGTGGGCTACTCCTGGCCGAGATTGTGCTCTTGCGGCACCCTAACCCCGCCACTACACGTACCTGGCTCACGGCCCTCACGGCAGGCAGTTTGCTAGTGGCGGGGGGGCTGGCCATTCAGGAAACGTACCGGGGTGAGCTGACCCTGAAACTGCTTTTTCTGGATAATCAGGCCATTCTGATGAAAGCTACGGTGGCGTTTGGGGCTTTTTGCGTGGTGCTTTGGGAGACTGGCCACCAACCCGGAGGCGGCCAGAAGCGCACCCTGCCCACCGAATGGTATGCACTTTTGCTGGCGTTGGTGCTGGGACTATTTCTGCTCACCATGGCCGTAAACTTGCTCGCCATCTACCTCAGCCTCGAACTGGTTTCGCTTAGTTCATACCTTTTGGCCGGGCTGGTGGCCGACCGCCCCGCCGCCGAGGGGGGCTTGAAATACTTGCTGTTTGGGGCCGTAAGTTCGGCCATCATGCTCTACGGAATGTCGTTGCTCTACGGCCTCACCACAACCCTAGACCTCACCAGCCCCCTGTTCACAACTGCCCTCGAGCAGCAAAATGGGCTGTTTGTGGTGGCCCTGCTGCTAACGCTGGTGGGCGTTTTTTTCAAACTGTCGGCGGTGCCGTTCCACGTCTGGACTCCCGATGCCTACGAGGCCGCGCCTATGCCCGTGGCCGCATTCTTCTCCGTGGGGCCAAAAGCGGCGGCGTTGTTGGTGCTGTTGCGGTTGTTACAAACGTCGCTGAGCGGGGGGGTGCTGGTGGTGGTGCAAACGCCGTTGGCGGTGGTGGCCCTGGCGGGAATTTTGCTGGGCAACCTCTCAGCGTTACGCCAAACGGATGCCAAACGGATGCTGGCGTATTCGGCCATTGCGCAGGCGGGTTTTCTGTTGGTGGGCGTGGTGGCCCTGACCGAGGCGGGTTTTCAGGCGGCGTTTTTCTACGTTATAACGTACCTGTTCATTTCGTTGGCGGCTTTTTTCCTCATCGATGCACTGGCCCCAACCGGCTCGCTCCGCATCGCTGATTTTGCGGGACAAGGGGCGGCGGCACCCCTGTTGGGCGTTAGCCTCACGGTAGTAGCCCTGGCCCTCACCGGCCTCCCCCCCACCATTGGTTTCACGGCTAAACTGCTGTCGTTCACGGCCTTGTTCACGGCCTACCAAACGTCGGGCAACCCCTGGCTACTGTGGTTGTTTGGGCTGGGGCTGGCCAACGTAGTGGTGTCGCTGGTTTATTACCTGCGCATTCCGTTCCTGCTGTTTTTCAGACCCGTACCGGCCAACCTGATTCCTGCGCCGGTGTCACTCACAGCGGCACAATGGCTGGTACTGGGGCTGGTGGTGCCGCCCGTGGTGGGGTTGTTCGTGTACCCCAACTGGCTTCTGAACTTGATAACCAACCTTTGAAATGCTACACTACCTGATTGAGGGCCTGGGCTGGATTGCCTCCGTACTGATTGTAGGGGCCTATTTTCTGAATATTCAGGGCAAACTCCGCGCCGACGACCCCAGGTACGTATGGGCCAACCTCGTGGGCGGACTTTTTTTCGTGGTCAACACCTACTATCACGGTGCCTACCCCTCGGCTCTGGTCAACGTAGTGTGGGTGCTCATTGCCGTGGCTTCGCTGATGAAAGCCAGACAGAAAGCCTAATGCGCGTTACGCAGACGTTGGGCATGGTGTCGGCGCAAATTCAGCAGGTGCGAACCTACCAGCCCGGCAGAGGCGGCGTAGGCCAGATATTGAAACGCAGGGCCAGCATCTTCCAGCAGCAAACCCGTGGCAAACAACAGCAGGAAGCCCCACAGAGCCAACCGAATGCCGGACGAAGCCGCGTGGCGGGTAGCAAAATATACAGCCACAATATTCACTCCGATAAAGACATAATCCAGCCCCAAAAAACTCGTCCGTAACGTGTCGTCCCGAAGCAGCGTGGAGGTCATAACCAGCAACGGAGCAGCCAAACAATGCACCAGGCATAGCACACTGCCCGCAATGCCAATATAATCTGCTTTTTTCTTGAAGGTCTGTACGTTCATAAACGGGTATGCGGCTGGACTTAGACATCTAACCAGCGTTTATGCAATAAGGTTGCAAATTAAGGTCAGGTACGTATCATTGGGGGTCAACGAGCCAAATCCGGTCTTGGTCGGCCCCCTGTTCGGTCCATTCTACCAGCACCCGCTGCGTGTCGAGGGTATGGACGCGCTGTCCCACGTAATCAGGTTTGATGGGCAGATCGCGGTTATACATCCGGTCAATGAGTACCAGCAGTTCAACCTTCCGGGGTCGGCCAAACGCGGCCATTGCATCGAGCGCGGCCCGAACCATGCGGCCTGTGGCCATCACGTCGTCTACGAGAATAACGCGTTTGTCTTCCAGCAGAAAAGGCACGTGGGTGGTGTTGGGCTTCAGGGGCGAGTCGCGGCGGCGGAAATCGTCGCGGTAGAAGGTAGCATCCAGGTAGCCCAAGGGTACACTAAGGCCGGGCGCGGTCTGGGCTAGCGTTTGGTTTAGCTGACGTACCAGGCGTTCGGCGAAATAGATGCCACGGGGTTGAAGGCCCAACACCACCGACTGGGCAAAATCGGTATGGTTTTCGATCAACTCCTGGCTCAGGCGGCTAATTACCAGTTCCAGCAGGGGGCTGGCCAACACAAGGCGTTTCTGATTCATACCCAAAAGTAGACTACCCCAGTGATTTTTCGGGTTCACTCACCCATTTTTCTGACCTTTGCGGCGCAATCAATCTCCCCATTTTTCCGTCTATCCCCCATGAGTTTTTTAGTTGTAGGTCTGGGCAACATCGGCCCCGAATATGCCCTCACCCGCCACAATGCCGGGTTCATGGTGCTGGATCGACTAGCGGCGCAATACGGTTTTTCCTTTAGCCTGAACCGATTGGCCTACACCGCCACCTGGAACCACAAAGGCCACCGGCTGGTGTTCGTTAAACCCACCACGTTCATGAATTTGAGCGGCAAAGCCGTGGCGCACTACCTGAAACTGGAAAAAATTACGCCCGATAGGCTGTTGGTTCTGACCGACGACAAAGACCTGCCCTTTGGCAAACTACGCCTGAAACCCAAAGGCTCGGCGGGGGGGCACAACGGTCTGCGCAGCATAGACGAGGTGCTGACTACCCAAGAATACGCCCGCCTCAGAATTGGTATCGGCAACGATTTTTCCCGTGGGCGGCAGGTCGATTTTGTGCTGGGCCAATTCCCAGAAGACGAGCTGATTCAGCTTCCCGACCTGCTGGACCGGGCCGGAAACGCCGCAATCAGTTTTTGTACTATGGGCATACAACAGGCCATGAATAATTACAACCAATGATATAATTTTTTAAAGAATCTTTAACTAGTTCCGTGAATAGTAGTTAGTAGCTACTTGCATGGAGAAGCCAATGATTATTCTGCTCACTATCGATTTATAGACGTAAATACTGTTATATAATGAAAAACAGTAGATAATCTCCATCGAATATTCTGATACTGCCCTACAGGTACGTTGAATATCATAAACTAACTGGTGGTCAAGGGCGTTCTTTATATGAACACAAAATAGAATAAAACAATGAAAATGCCTGTTATCTTCGCGTCGTTGATTCTTGGACTAAGCATCACCGCATCGGCCAACACGGCTACCACCATTACTGATGATAGCTCGGTTGCCAACACACCAACCGGAACAATGTTGGTCAACGGTTCAGAAATAATGTTCAGCCACTACGCTGACCAGAAAATGAGCCGCCTGACCCGCCAATCAACTTGGCAAACCTACATGGACGTGGTGACGATGTACAGCCAAAACCCGGTTTCGGTGCTTGGCCTTACCGCCGCCCAACGTGACAATTTTAAGGTTGCTTCGTCTGTAGTGATGAAGCAACTGGGCAAACGGAAAGACAGCGATGCCAGCCTTTGGGCTAATCAAGTCGAAAACACCGTTCGGGTCATCAGCTACTTCTGGGCCATTGCCCCCGATGAAGCGCAAGTGACTGAGAATGAGCCAGTGAAAAACCTACTTAATTAGTTGGTTTTTGGAACAAGAAACCATTTTAGTTAGTTTTTGAAGTAGAAAAGGTTAAGGGTTTAGGAATAGTCAGCAAAAAGCCGGGTCAATGACCCGGCTTTTTCTTTTGCCCCCGGCCTAGTCGGCCACGGCAATGGCCACCATATTCACCACCTCGCGCACGGTACTGCCCAGTTGCAAGACGTGGACGGGCTTGCGCAAGCCCATCAGCACGGGGCCAATTTTTTCGATCCGGCCAATTTCTTTCAGCAAATTATAGGCAATGTTAGAAGCCGCTAAACTCGGAAAAATCAGCACGTTGGCGGGCTGTTCGGCTAAGGGCGAAAAGCCATACGACTCACGCATCAACTCCTGATTAAAGGGCAAATGCGCCTGCATTTCGCCGTCGATGACCCAATCGGGGTGGCGGGCCTGCAAAATGGCGGTGGCCTCCTGCATCTTCACCGCATCGTCGCCAGTGGCACTGCCGAAGGTCGAATAAGACAGTAGTGCAATGCGCGGTTCGATACCCAACCGCCGCACAGCTTGGGCCGTGGTTTCGGTAATCTCCACAATCTCGGCGGCGTTGGGGTTGATATTTACCGTGGTGTCGGAAAGAAAAATTGGCCCAAACCGCGACAACAACACGTACATACCCGACACTTTTCGGGTGCCCGCCTGCCGACCAATCACCTGAAGGGCGGGCCGCAGTGTTTGGGGGTAATTGCGGGTAAGGCCCGAAATAAGCACATCGGCCTCGCCAGTTTCCAGCAACACGGCCCCGAAATAATTGCGGTCACGCATCAGGTTCTGGGCTTCGGGCAGGGTGAGGCCCTTTCGTTTGCGTTTTTCATACAGCAACCCGGCAAAGGTGTCGCGCATGTTGTCTTGCCGGGCGGCGCGGTAGTCAATAATTCGAATGTCGCCCAGGTCCATGTTTTGCTCGCGCAGGGTGGCCCGAATCAGGTCGGGGTTGCCCAGCAAAATGGGCACGGCCATTTGTTGATCGCGCACTTCGGCCACCGCCCGCAGCACCGTCAGGCTCTCGCCATCGGTGAAGACCACGCGCTTGGGGGCCTGTTGCGCCTGCCGCACCAGATTTCGGATAAACGAATTATCCTGCCCCTGCCGCCGGGCCAATTGCAGGTCATAATCGGCCCAATCGCGGATGTGCAGCCGCGCCACCCCCGACTCCATCGCGGCGTTGGCCACGGCGGGGGCCACGGTAGTGAGCAGGCGAGGGTCGGTGGGTTTGGGCAGGATGTAGGTACGTCCGAATTTCAGCCCGTCGGTGCCGTAGCTACGGCTAACGGCCTCTGGCACAGCTTTTTTAGCCAGTTGCGCCAACGCCCGCACCGCCGCCAGTTTCATGGCTTCGTTTATCTCAGTAGCCCGAACGTCCAGTGCCCCCCGGAAAATGTAGGGGAAACCCAGCACGTTGTTGACCTGATTGGGGAAATCGGAGCGGCCCGTGGCCATGATAATATCAGGCCGCACGGCGGTAGCATCTTCATAGGTAATTTCGGGGTTGGGGTTGGCCATAGCGAACACGATGGGGTCGGGAGCCATGCTCGCAATCATGGCCTGACTCACCACGCCCCCCACCGAGAGGCCCAAAAACACGTCGGCCCCCACCATCGCGTCGGCCAGAGTGTGGCCGATGGGGTGGCGGTCGGTAGTGTATTTATATTGGTTGCCCACCAGATTGGTACGGTCGGTGGTGAGCAGCCCGTCCTTGTCGAAAACGGTGATGTTGGCGGGTAACACGCCCAGGTCTACGTACAAATCCAGACAGGCAATAGCCGCCGCACCTGCTCCGTTTACCACCAATTTTAGATTACTGATCTGTTTATCAGCCAGTTCAAGTGCGTTGAGCAACGCCGCGCCCGACGTAATGGCCGTGCCGTGCTGATCGTCGTGCATGACCGGAATGTTCAGTTCCTGCCGCAGCCGTCGCTCAATTTCAAAGCATTCGGGAGCCTTAATATCTTCCAGGTTGACCCCGCCGAAGGTGGGTTCCAGGATTTTCACGGTACGGATGAACTCGTCTACATTGGTGGTATCCAGTTCAATGTCGAAGGCATCGATGTCGGCGTAGATTTTAAACAACAGGCTTTTGCCTTCCATGACGGGCTTGGCGGCCACGGCCCCGATGTTACCCAGCCCCAGCACGGCGGTTCCGTTGGTGATGACCGCCACCAGGTTGCCTTTGGCGGTGTAATCGTAGGCACGTTCGGGGTTGTCGGCAATGGCGAGGCAGGGTTCGGCCACGCCCGGCGAGTAGGCCAACGAGAGGTCGCGCTGATTTTCGGTTTCTTTGGTGGGGGTAATTTCTATTTTGCCGGGACGACCTTTTGCGTGATAGTGCAACGCATCTTCGCGTAGTTTCTGAGAGGCTGGGGTCATAAGAGAATCATCGGAAAAGATAAAATACGGCCATTGCCGGGCCGCGAAGATACGGCCTAACCTGCACTACCGTTACGAGAGGATGGCCCAATGGGCGGTTGGAACGGCTGTATTGTTTGGAACTGCTCAGGTACGTATCAGCCCAAACGGGCATGAAAAAACCCCGCTGAGAGCGTCTCAACGGGGTTTTTAAACGTTTTGTGGGGATTGACGGTAACGAACTGAATTTGTAACGCTCTAATAATGAACAGGTTAATAGCCTTACTGATTAATAAGTCAGTTGATTGGTACGTAAGATTTGTAGCGCAATATATGTAAAGAGAGGAACTACGACGTAACCGGCTGAATATCAAGCGTAAGCTAATCTGACTTACGTAAGTCAGCTAGTACTTAATCTACATTGTCGGAATCCTGCTCAGGATCGTTAAGCTCCTTTAATAGATCGGCAGCTTTGCTCTTGGCCCATATCTCTAACTTACCTTCTGGGTCAAGCTGTCTTCTGAAAACATCCTCAGTGATACCAAACCCCTCTACTCCTTTTGCAAACTCCATCATAAAGCTCATTATCACTTCCATCTTTCTTTGATTCTCAATTAAATAGTCATTCCGCTTTTGTAGCTCTTGGACAACTCCCTGTAGTTTTATAGTATTCATTCCCCCCTTACGGATTGCGTCTATCTCTAGCGGAAAAAGTATATCTATCAACCTAACATCCAGAGCATTAGCAATTTGAAGTAGTTGATTAATGGATAGATCGTTACCCCTCTTTTCTAAACGGCTGTAGTTGCTACGTTCCATACCAAGTTTATCCGCTACGTCTGTTTGCGTTAGCCCATTCCGCTCCCGGATGGTCTTAATACGCTTGGATACATCTATTTCTAACATCAAGTGTGAGTTTTTTGCAAAGTAACGCATTGATAATGAGATGCAAAGGAAATAATTTGACCCTATTGTTATCAATATTTGCACATTATGTGATTAATAACAATCTTTGCATCATCAATATCACACTTACAGACAAAAATAATGCACATGAAGACACCTATTAGTTTAGCCGTTCAGGGATTTGAGGAAAAAATTGGCCTTAGTGTCAAGTTCGACGAACGGTTCTATAGCCGTACCGGTATCAACCAAAAACGTTGGGGTATGCTACGAGTGGGTAAGCTTAAACCCAACTCGGATGAAATCAAGAGACTTGCAGAAGTCTTCAACGTACCTGTAAACGAACTGATTTAACAACTCAAGCTCCATATTAATACGATATGGGGCCAAACCAATACCTATACATGACGACTACCAAAACGAATCGAATCAAGCCCTTTAGGGTCATTTGTTGGCGGCGTAAACAGGCCGAAAACGCGCAAGGGTTGGCTCCTATCATGTTTGAAATCAAGTTCAACGGCCAATCTAAGGGCGTTCATTCGGGCATCTATTGCAAGGCCGATGAACTGAATACAAAGGAGTTCTCAGTAGTGGGTAACGTACCCGCTACTCAGTTGCTACAAAGCATTAAATCCAACTTTGAGCAAGCGTTCAGTAAGGTAAGCTTGTCGGGTGAAGCCGTTGATCTAAACCGACTCTCAGAAATGGTAATGAAGCAAGCGGGCTACACTGAAAAGACACCGCTGTTTAGAGAGCTTCTTACTCAAATGGTTGAGCGTTACCGGGAACAAACGGGTAAAGTCACGACGAAAGAAACCCTGAAAGCCGTGATTACGGCCCACTATCGGTTGTTGGATTATCTGAAAGATTCGGGTAACTGGAATCTGCGGTTAGGCGAAATTAAGCCGGTTTTTGTGGCCGATGTAACGACATACATGAGGGGTAAGAATTACTCGCAGAGCTACGCTAACAAGGTCGTTCGTATAGCTATGCGAGTGCTTAATCTGGCAGAAGATTCGGAGCATATAGCCCGTAGCCCGCTCCGTAATGTCCGGTTAAAGCATAACCGGGTAAACATCGTTTACTTGGACGAAATGGAGATAGAGAAGCTAAGAGCTTTTCATTTCCATAACGATACATTCAGCTTGGTTAGAGACGGGTTCATGTTCCAGATTTATACGGGGCTGGCTTACACTGACCTACACGAAGCCACTAAAGATTGCCTGACTACTATTGACGGTATGACCTGCTTACGCATCAAGCGACAGAAGACCCAGGCACCTTGTATTATCCCGCTCTTACCCCCCGCGTTGGCCCTCATTGAGAAGTACAAAGGGTGGGGTTACTGCGAGCTATACGGCAAATTAATACCCCTCATATCGAATCAGAAGATGAACAACTATCTCAAGGAGATAGCGGGAATGTGTGGCATTTCCAAGCATCTAACGACACACGTAGGCCGCAAATCGGCGGCTACGTTTTTTGTGAACAACGGGGTTACGCCCGTTGCCCTTCAATCCATCTTAGGTCATTCGTCTTTCACCACCACCGCCAAACATTACGCCGTGACAATGGAAACAACAGTAGTGCGTGAAATGAATGATCTGGCTAAACGCAAATTCAACATGACATAAAACCCATCAAAAAAGCCCCCTTACTACGGCAAATAGTGAGGGGGCTTATAGTCTCAGTCACGGCGGCAAACCGATTTTGAAACAAGTATTTAAGGCATTGACAATGACAAATATACATAAGAATAAACCTGCTCAAAGCGAACAGGTTCCAATGATCGTGCGTCTACAGGAATATCTTACCCCCCGGTATGAATTCCGTCTTGACGTGGTTTCCAACGTCTTACAGTATAGGGCAACCAACGAACCCGACTTTCGGGAGTTGAACGAAAACAACATCAACAGAGAGTTATACGAAAAGGGGTTTAACCGTTTCAAAGACCAACAAAAGGCTCTGCTACGGTCTGACTTCATCCCCGAATATGACCCGTTCAATGAGTACTTCGATGGCTTACCACAATGGGACAAAACCCAACCGGACTACATAGCGGAGTTGGCCTCTTACGTGATCGTTCAGGATGCTCAGTGGTTCGGCCTCATGTTCAGGAAAATGCTTGTTAGAACCGTTGCTTGCGCTATCGGACGGGCAAAGTTCAACAAGCAATGTTTCGTGCTGTATGGCAAGCAGAATGACGGTAAAACGTCGTTTCTCCGCTTTCTCTGTCCCCCCGCTTTGAGGGACTACTACAAAGAGAACATCGACTTTGAAAACAAAGACGGACGTATCGCGCTGGGTGAAAACATCCTCATTAATCTTGATGAACTGTCCTCACTGTCAAAATCAGATACCAATAAATTTAAAGCCTATCTGACAGAGGAACGGGTCAAGATTCGGCGACCCTATGCCGAACGGGAAACCCAAATACAACGGCGGGCAAGCTTTTTGGGTAGCACCAACCAAAATGAATTTCTCACCGACGTAACGGGTAACGTGCGTTGGTTGGTGTTTGAAACAGAGGGCATCAAGCACGATTTAGGCGGGGCCAATGGCTACGGGGCCAATGTCGATATTAACAAGGTGTGGGCGCAAGCTTACGCCTTGCTCCAAGATGGGTACGCCTTTGAAATGACCCGCGACGAATTGGAGCGGTCAGAAGGCAACAACCGCCGACACCAACGCACTACGGCGGAAATTGACCTGCTAAACCACTACTTTTTGCCGGTTGGCAAGTCGGACGCAAAGAGCAATCCGAAAGCGGAGTTCCTAACGGCTACGGAGATCACAAGGCGGCTTACCATTCTGACAGAAGGTAAGATCAGAATCAATGACAACAACATTGGTAAAGCGTTGGTCTTGCTAGGCTATGAACAGATAACTGCCCGACGGCCCGGTGGTGATTATCCGGTTAAAGGCTACTGGGTTTCTCAGACGTTGACCGGTTCCATAAACCAATAGGTTTCAGACCTAACCCTACTACATTACTACAATTAATTGTAAGCCATTGATTTATAGTTAGTTGAATCGTAGTAGGGTTAGGTTTTTTTACTTACTACAAACTGGTTTACCCTACTACATTTCCCCGAATAGCCCTACTACACTGTATATGCCCTACTACAGAAGATAGATTGATTACCAGTCAATTAGCTGTAATCGTAGTAGAGTAGTAACGTAGTAAGGTGTTTGCGGGAGAGTCGGAGACGGTATACCGCTAAAAGAAAAAAGACGTGCAAAAAGAGGCCCACATCATTCAACAAGTCAAACAAATACCCATTGTTGACTATCTGACCAGTCGGGGCATTATGCCCGCTTACAGAGCCGGAAATCAGTATTTCTATTGCTCACCTAAGACCAATGAAAAAAGCCCTTCATTGGCCGTGAATCCTGACAAGAACGTTTTCTTTGATTGGAGCGGAGAGGGTAAGGGAGATGTACTTTCACTGGTACAACATCTAACCGGCTGCACATTCCTTGAGGCGGTTACTCAGCTTGAGCCGTTTTTGAAAGATGACCCAAAAAATTCCTTTTCTTTTAGCGGTTACTCTCCAACCGCCGAAAGTTCGGGCGTGACCATCAATGACGTTAAACCGCTCCAACATCAAGCATTGATACAATACGTTGAAAAGCGGGGTATTTCGCGCAAGGTATATTCACGGCACTTGCGGGAGATTCATTACCGGACCAACAACAAGAAATACTTCGCTGTAGGCTTCCCAAATGATGCCGGTGGATACGAAGTACGGAATCAATATTTTAAAGGCTCATTTGCCCCGAAAACGATTTCTACATTTTCATTTAATGAATCCGGTACGCTCCTAGTTTTTGAAGGCTTCTTTGATTACCTCTCTGCTTTGGAATATTACAACAAGCAAACGTTCCCTGCTTCTGTCATTGTTCTAAACTCATTATCGAATCTGGACAAAGCACTACCCGACATCAAGCGATACAGCCGGGTTAGTACGTTCTTTGATCTGGATAAAACAGGCCGCAGAGCGCAAGAAACAATAAAGTCGGTAACGTCTACCGTAATCGACTTTTCAACGATCTACAAAGGATTCAAAGATTTCAACGAAATGCTTTGCCAACGATCTACGGGCCAACTGTGAATTTTGCGCTCAAGAACTCCTCTCTAAACGTTTGATACGCCTTTGAGCCTGTAATCTTTTCATATGCATCATCTTCAATAAAGAAGCTATTGATGTACTGGTAAATTGTGTCTACTGTCGCTAACTTGCTCAGATTGCGCCGTAAGAAACAATAGAACAGGAAAGAATGATAGTTACCATGTTCTTCACTGAATTGAGCAAATTCAGTGAAGCTAAAGTCAGTAGTGGGCATTTCCTTGCGGCTTGAACCCTGTAGGGGAATGCCCGCTTTACTTTTAAGGTATGCTTGTTGCTTACAAGCGTTAGAACAGAACTGTTTGCTTTTACGGTACGGGAACTCATTACCACATACCGTACAGTTAGAAACAGATTGAATTATCATGGTTTTACCGTTTGATTTACTGCTTGATGTACTGTAAATTTACTGAATTTTTTACCAAATAGCATACTATATACTACCAAAATTAACCTAATTTTACCTCTTCAGCGCATCAACACACATCATTTGTAACCTCGGAATGGAAGAATTACAGAGTTTCTTGAAGATTTTCGGAGCCAACTCTTGGTCTTACATCAAGGAGTTAGCAGACTATTTTAGTGACCAAAATAAGTTTTATAATAACATGTTCATTAAAGATGAAGACGAACAGTGGAAGCAATTGGCTTTCTATACTGTGTTCTTCATTTGTTTTACTTATGTCTTGACTGGACTTGAGATAAGGCCTATTGCACAGAAGCTATACATTATTTTGCTTTTTCAAACTACCATTGATTTAATTCCTATAATTTTCACGGTAATTTTTTCAAATAAGATATTTAAGAAAAATTTTAATTTGAAAATAATTATCGTGAGATACATATTTTTTATTATTTGCACAGTAATGTTTATAACACCATTTGCTTTTTTTCCTTATTATATTTATCTAAAAACTCAAGAATATGAATGGTATTTTCTATCTAATTTATTGATAGTCTTATTATCAGTGTATAGGATTATTTATTTTGGTTATCTTTTGTTTAATAATTTAAAGCAGATGTTTACTTGGTTTTTGTCTGTTGTGTTTTCATACAACGTGATTGTATCTGCTATTGTGATAGTGTACTCGCTGTTTAGCTTTGACACTTTTCTTTCGGAGAAATGGGATGACCTTATTGAATCCGATGAGCCTTACAAAGAATGGAATAATGTAAATAATTTACTAGATGAGAGTTCATACAGAAAAGTCCCTTGTTACAAAGTTTATTATAAGTTAGACAAAAGAACTGACGGAAATTATGTATACTTGTCTGACAAGATAAAGAGTAATAAATGTTTTGATTACTTCGATGTTGCCATATCAAACGCTACTATGTCTGGAGAGTTGATGACTAAAATGGCGAACAATAAAATAGTTCTAACAAAAAAATTGGATTCTTTAAAATTTGACAGAAACAAACAAATATTTAAAAACAATCTTAAATATTATGATTCATATTTAGAAGAAATTTCAAGAAAAGAGGATACAACTATGGCACTTTGTAATATACATTTAGGTAATAGCTCCAAAATTGTACGGCATATATATTTGTATAAATTAAAATTCAATCTAGTCGAAATGAATGCTAATCTACTAGAACAAGAAATAGAGATTTACAAATCAAAATACAGGGCTGAAATACCACTAAAATGTTTTAGCTTCGCTATGTTTGGACCAACTCTAGGCATTATAAAAATAGTAGAGTATTTTACACCTTCTGAAGATTTAGACGAGAAAAACAAACAGATGGAGTGACTTAAAAATCTCTGCTCTGTTTACAATTAATTCTAACAAGCGTTTTCGTTATTATTACATAAGTTGACCACAGGCACGTAAGTTGATAAGTAAAAAGCAAAAACCCCGCTGAGAGCGTCTCAGCGGGGTTTTTTAACTTTCTGTGGGGATTGACGGGCTCGAACCGCCGACCCTCTCGGTGTAAACGAGATGCTCTGAACCAACTGAGCTAAACCCCCTTACTGTCGCTCTCCGGCTGGAGGTTGATGCTACAAAGATAGGCACCCGACCGGCTTATTTACAAACCTGCCCCCAAAATTGCCAACAAATTTCGCAACGGGCTGGCTCTCAGGTACGTTGCTGAAAACTCGAAATTTCCGACAGTACTAGTTGATGGGAATACAACAGGCGCGTCTGACAAGCCAAAGTTGGGCTAAAGGCAACCCCTTTTTCGTTACTTTAGCGGTATGAATCTGGAGAGGTATCCACTTGAAGCACAGAGCAATTTAACCGTTTTCGAGTTTTTTAGCCAAGGGCCGAACGGCTCAATTCCCAAACTAATTCAGTTCCAACAGATCAATCAGTCCCCCATCTATAACCTTGCTTTTGGCAACAAAGACGAGAAAACTGGCGAGATTGACGATTTGGCTGTGTCGAACAACAGCGACACCCAGAAGGTGTTGGCTACCGTAGTAGCTGCGCTGTACGCATTCTTCAATAGCTACCCCGAAGCATACGTGTACGCCACCGGAAGTACAACGGCTCGCACTCGGCTCTATCGGATGGGTATTACTCGTTTCTATGAGGAGGTGATTCAGGACTTTGAGCTTTATGGCCAGGTTGGTGACGAATTTCACCAATTTGAGGTTGGTAGAGAGTATATAGGCTTTATGGTTCTACGAAAGTTAAACTGACTCAAAACTATGGAACATGTTCAAAAACTCAGCAACAAGAAAGTACCAGCCGTACAGATCAACCCTGAATTGGACCGTTATGAAGGTCAGGTACTATTTCCTGAGAAGTTAGCCAGGGCTAAAGAGTTGCTCAAAAACGCAAAACTGCCGACTCGGAAACCTTCGTCGCAGGCTTAAAACACTCCGTATGGGCAGGTTGTGGCAGATATACAGTACTCATGAGCCCAACGTTGATGCGCCCAACCATCGTTGGGCCTCGGCGAAGTAATGCTTCCGAGTTCGGGTCGCGGGCGAGAAGGTAAATAGCTTATTGTTCAACCTCTTTTGCTTCCATTCCGTGGTCTCGCTCGACAAAATAAACTCGTCTGACAACGTACCTGATTGAGTCGGCGACCGCGTCCGACAAGCCCGGCTCGTTCAACAGCGACATACCTGACCAGAATCAAACCTGCCATGCGACTCACTTTTCGGATTATAAAAACGCTATCAGTAATAGCCTTTTTATTTTTCTCGTTTTTTTAGGTCGCGGTTTACGGCTCAGGTCATAACGTTCCAGCCGATACAAATGGAGGGTTTGCTATCATTCTTAATGTGTGTCTGAGTGTTTTCGGTTTGAGCATATACTTACTCAAAAAGGTTTTTATCTGAATGGGCGGGTTACGTCGGACAGGCAGCACATGGGTATGCGACGTTGGGATGACCAACGAACTGAGTGTGTAAAGGTTAGTGTGGTACGTGTGTTTTGGCTATCTTGCTTTATCCATCAACAACCAATCATCGAAGGATGTAAAGGCTCGGTCCGCTCCCCATCAACCCTCAGGTACGTTGCTGGCTACTCAAAATTGAGGTAGAGCGTCACGCTGTGGGTGGTGAGGCGTTGAATACCCGCGCTGCCGGTGCTGCTGCCCTTGCCGCCGAAAGCGTTAGTGATGCCGTGCGAAAAGCGCAGTTCGGGGGCAAATTTGAAATACTCGAAAAACTGCTCGAACCCAACGCCATACTCTAGGCTGAGGTCGGTGGTGTTGGTGTTGAGCCGCCCCTGACTCAGGGCCTCGCGCCGCCGCACGTTGGTTTCGATACCCAACGTGGCCCCGGCCAACAGGTACATCCGGGAGTTGACCCGCCGCGCCGATTTGTATTTCAACAAAATAGGCAACTCGATCCAGGTCGATTCGCGGACATCGGTTCTTTCGGTGCCATTGGCCAACGCATACGTGACCGAGCGCGAGTAGATAGATATACCGGGGTTGGAACGCAGGTCGAAATTGTCGTCGAGTAGCGCATTAAGGGTGAAACCCACTCGAAAACCTGATGTGCTGGGCGAAGTGATGCGCAGCGTGGAGTCGGCGATGGGATCCAGAAAGGCGGGGCTGTACGTGACGTTGTAGCGCGTGAAGGGAAGGGCGTAGTAGAACCCGAAATGGATGGGTTTATCGTCGTAGTCTTCCTTGTGCTTCCGCACGTATTTGTAGGTCGATTGCCCCGCCACGGCCTGAACCAACCCCAAAAACAAGCCCGTAAGCGCAATTACGCGGGTGTAGCCGATTTTTGGCCGATGTAGATCGAAGCGATACCGAAAGAGAGTGGAATCCATTTTGTGTGTTGAAAACCGGCTGCCTCAAACACCCGGATAAACTCTGGCCCGTCGGGAAAGGCCCGCATCGACTCGTTCAGGTACGTATAAGCCGAGGTGTCTTTGCTAACCAGTTTACCGAAAAAAGGCACCACGCGGGCCGTATACACGTCGTAGAACTGCCGGAACGGAAACTGCCGGGGTTTCGAAAATTCGAGCACCAGACAAACGCCGCCGGGCCGAACGACCCGGTGCATATCGGTGAGGCCCGCCAGCAGGTTCTCGAAGTTGCGCACCCCAAACGAAACGATGGCGGCATCGAAATCATTGTCCGGGAACAGCAACCCCTGCGAGTCGCCGGTGCGCATTTCGATGATGTTCTCCACACCCCGCGCCACCATTTTTTGCCGACCTACAGCCAGCATCCCTTCCGAAATATCGACCCCCACAATCTTGTCGGGTTTCAGGGCCAGGGCTTCCAGGGCCAGGTCGCCGGTGCCGGTGGCAATGTCCAGAATGCGTTTTGGCGCAAACGGGCGCAGGAGGCGGATGGCTTTCTTCCGCCACAAAATATCGATACCGGCACTGAGGAAGTGATTCAGGAAATCATACTTGGGGGCAATGGTGTCAAACATTTCGCCCACCTGTTCGCGCTTGGAAGTGGGTTTATCTTTGTAGGGAACAACGGCCATGTGCTGAAAGAGCAGAAGTGAAACACCCACCAGGGCCAACAACGTACCTGGGTGGTTTACTGATAAAAAGAACTACCCCCGGTGCCGGAAAGTTTCGGCCCCAAACCATGAGGTTTACCCCCGATTAAACTTATGTGATTTGGGATTGTGGATTTGGCTCGGCGTAACCCCCAAACCCCCTGAAGGGGGCCTTTGCTTACGCAAGCGTACTTCTTTCGGAGTGAAAGCCCCCCTTCAGGGGGTTTGGGGGTTACGCCGAGCTAAATCCACAATCCCAAATCTGAAATCCCAAATCCTATGACCTCTCCCCTACTACTCCTGACCCTGCTGGGTTGTTTGCCCGATTCGGGAATGGCCCCCGTGCCGCCAAGCCAGAAAGTTGCCCGGCTGCACCGCCGAATCCTGACGCTGGACACCCACGCCGATGCCCCCATCATGCTGCAAAAACCGGGTTTCGATCTGGGAGTAACCCACAACACCGCCCGCGACGAGTCGCAAATTGATTTTCCCCGGATGAAAAACGGGGGAATGGATGCCATGTTTTTCGCAGTTTACACCGCGCAGGGTCCACGCACGGCGGCGGGCCACGCCGAGGCCAAAAAACAGGCCATGCTCCAGTTTGGCCTCATTCAAAAAGCACTGACCACGTACCCAGACCTGGCCCAACCTGCCACCACCGCCGCCGATGCGTACCGGCTCCAGAAACAGGGCAAACGGGCCGTGTTTATCGGCATGGAAAACGGCTACCCCATTGGCGAAGACCTGACGCTGGTGAAAACCTATTTCGACCTGGGCTGCCGCTACGTGACCCTCTCCCACTTCGCCAACAACGCCATCTGCGACTCGTCGACCGATCCCGACGGGCCGCTGCACAATGGCCTCAGCCCGTTTGGCAAACAGGTAGTTGCCGAAATGAACCGGCTCGGTATGATGATCGATATTTCGCACACGTCCGACAAAACGTTTTACGACGTGTTGGCTCTTTCCAAAGCCCCCGTCATTGCGTCGCACTCCAACTGCCGCGCCCTCTGCGACTACCCCCGCAACATGACCGACGACATGATTCGGGCGGTGGCAGCAAAGGGCGGCGTGGTGCAGGTCAACTTCGTGAGTGATTACCTCCGCAAACCCTCCGACGCGCACCGGCAGGCCCTCACAAAGCTCCGCATGGCCAACGTGGGGCGGGTCAACTCGCCGGAACAGGAAGCCCGCCAACAGGTACGTATCGATTCGGTGAAACAGGTCTACCGCGCCGAACGCGCCAGCCTGAACGACATTGCCGACCACATTGACCACATTGTGCAAGTAGCCGGAATCGACCACGCGGGTATCGGCTCCGATTTCGACGGGGGCGCGGGCGTGAATGGCCTGGAAGACGTGAGCCAGATCATAAACCTGACTGCCGAACTGGTACGCCGGGGCTACCCGGAGGCAGCCATCGCGAAGATCTGGGGCGGCAACCTACTCCGGGTGCTAGGCCGGGCGAAGAGCGAATGAATTGTTTATCCCCGCCAAGCCACGGCCCCCCTGAGCCGGGCCTACCGGGGTGAGTGGCAATATCCGGTCTGGGTTGCTTACTTTTGCGCCTGAAGTCTATCCTAAGCTTTCCGTTAACCAGTTCGTTAGTCTACATGAATCCACGCCGTGACCTGACCGTATGGCTGACCCAGCAGGTCGCTTCCGTCCGCACGGCACACCCCCGCAGTAAGCAGGCGCTCAAAAACTCGGTAGCCAGCGTACTCATCAAAGTCGGTAATATTCTGCTTTCGTTTATCCTGGTACGGATCACGCTGGGGTTGCTGAATGAAGAAAAATATGGCATCTGGACGGCTATCAGTTCGCTGGTAACATTTGCGTCTTTTTTCGACATTGGGCTGGGCAACGGACTTCGCAACCGCCTCACCGAAGCCGTGGCCGAAGAAGATCACCGCACCGGACGTACCTACATCTCAACGGCCTACGTACTTTTTGCCGGTATTCAACTAGCCCTGATGCTGGTGGCCTGTGTGCTGATCTACCTCGTAGACTGGAAATACATCCTCAACGTGCGGCTTTCCAACAACTACGTCAGCTTGCTGGTGCTGGTCACGCTGTCGGGCTTTTGCCTGAAAATTCTGCTCGATACGGTGTCGTATGTGCTGCTGGCCCTCCAGAAAACGGCTCTTTCCAACACCATCTACCTTACGGTAAACCTGGGCCTGGTGCTGGGCATATGGGCGTTGGGCGCAGGGCAGTATAACAATTTGCTGTCGGTTTCCATTATGTCGGCCATTGTGCCCGTAGTGGTACTGATCGGGTTCAGCATCTATTATTACCGGGGTGCCCTGCGGGCCTACGCCCCGGCGTTTAAACGGGTCGATTTTGCTGTAAGGCCCAAACTGATGAGCCTGGGACTCAAGTTTTTTATCATCCAGATTGCAGGGGTCATCATTTTTTACACCGATAACGTCATCATTTCCAAGCTGTTCGGCCCGCGTTCCGTCACAGAATACAGCGTAGTGTTTCGGTATTACAACGCCATCAGTTCGTTTTTTCTGGTCATTATATCGCCCTTCTGGTCGGCTTTTACCGAAGCCTACGCCAAGAATGAACTGGCGTGGGTAAAAGCCTCATACCGGCGGCTAAAAATGAGTTGGCTGCTGATTTTCTGCGTTATCGGGGTCATGTTTTTGTGCTCTACCTGGGTGTATAAAATATGGCTGGGGCCGGGGTTCAAAACGTCGCTGTCGCTCAATGCGCTCATGGCCTGTTTTGTGCTCGTTTCGTGTTGGAACAGCATCACGGTTACGGTCATAAACGGGTTCGGCAAAGTGAAAATGCAACTCTTCACGGCCCTGGCCGGGGCGGCCATCAACCTGCCGCTGTGTGTGTACCTGGGCCGCACCCTGGGGCTGGGCAACCGGGGCATCATCATCGCCTCCATCTTGTCATTGCTGCTGGGTACGTTGTTCGGCACTATCCAGGCCGATAAACTGGTGTCGCGCACGGCCAAAGGCATCTGGGCTGAGTAAGGTGGAAACGTAGCCATTCTCGGCGTAACCCCCAAACCCCCTGAAGGGGGCATCAGGCTCGGCGTAACTCCGTCTTGGGAAAGTCCCCTTCAGGGGGTTGGGGGTATGCCGAGTAAGAAGCTTCGCCTCAACACCCTGGAATAACTACAAACAGCGGCCCAACAACGTACCGGCGAAACTTTTGGGCGTTACCCGCGTTAGGCCAATAAGCACTCTTTTTTTGCCGTGAAAGCCTTCCTCGCCGTTTTACTGGTTCCGCTCATCCTCGTCAGCGGTTTGCTGCCCGGCTTTGGCCTCGACCAGTCGGCGAAGTGGGTAGAACTGGCTCACCACTACCGGGAGCATAAGGCCGAAGACCATACGCTGGGTTTTGCCGAATTTTTGTTTCTGCACTACGCTACCGATTCTGAGCACCAGAAACACCCCAATCACGGCCACCACAACCTGCCCGCCACTGGCCACGCGCCCTCGGTTTACCCGCCCGTACCGCTCCGGTTGCCCGCGCTTCCAGGTACGTTGACCACGCTGCGGTTTGCCAAATCGGTGTTTACGCGTCCGGCAGACCTCTACAGCTTTGCCACCGGGCAAGCCCTGATTCAGCCCCCCCGACGGTAGGTCGCTTGCCCTGCGGGGCGTAGTGTGTCTTTTTCCTCCATCCGTTGGACCGTCTTTTCCATGCTGAATTCCCTTATTCGGTTCTCCATCGAGAACAAACTTATTATTGGCCTTTTTGCGGTGGCTTTGGTGCTGTGGGGCGGCTGGTCGGCCACGCAACTGCCCATCGATGCCGTACCCGACATCACCAACAACCAGGTGCAGGTCATTACTAGTAGCCCCTCGTTGGGGGCCGAAGACATTGAGCGGCTCGTGACGTTCCCCATCGAAGTGGCCCTGTCTAACATTCCGGGAATCACTGAGTTACGGTCTTTTTCGCGCTTCGGCCTGTCTATCGTCACGGTGGTTTTCACCGATGCCACCGACGTGTATTGGGCACGAACCCAGATTGCCGAACGCCTCCAGACCGTGGCCGGGCAAATTCCGCCTTCGGTGGGTACGCCCGTCATGGCCCCCGTCACTACCGGTCTGGGCGAAATTTTTCAGTATACGCTGGTGCCCCAAAAAGGCTTCGAGAGCCGTTTTTCGCTCACCGAACTGCGCACTATCCAGGACTGGACCATCCGGCGGGGGCTGTTGGGAACGCCCGGCGTGGCCGACGTGAGCGGCTTTGGCGGGCTGGTGAAACAGTACGAAATTGCCATTGACCCCGACCGGCTGCGCAGCGTGGGCGTGAGCCTGGCCGATCTGTTTCAGGCCCTGCAACGCAACAACCAAAACACAGGCGGGGCCTACATCGACAAAAAACCCAACGCCTATTTTATCCGGTCGGAAGGGTTGATTACGTCTACCGACGACATTGGCAACATCGTGGTGGTGCCGTCGTCGGGCGGGCCAGGTACGTTGCCCATGAACAACCGTCCCGCCGCCATCCGGGTGCGCGACGTAGCCACCGTGCGCATGGGGTCGGCGGTGCGCTACGGGGCCGTAACCCGCAACGGGCAGGGCGAAACGGTGGGGGCTATTGTGATGATGATTAAGGGTGAAAACTCGTCGGCGGTCATTAAACGGGTGAAAACCAAGATTGCCGAAATACAGCAAACCTTGCCGCAGGGCCTGACCATTGTGCCGTTCCTGGACCGCACCAAGATGGTCAACAGTGCCATTGGTACCGTGGAAAAGAACCTGCTGGAAGGTGCCTTGATTGTAATTTTTGTGCTGGTGTTGCTGCTGGGCAACGTGCGGGCGGGTTTGGTGGTGGCTTCAGTCATTCCGTTGGCGTTGCTCTTTGCCATCGGCATGATGAACCTCCTCGGCGTGTCGGGCAACCTGATGAGCCTGGGAGCCATCGATTTCGGCCTCATCGTTGACGGTGCCGTGATTATCGTAGAAGCCACGCTGCACCATATTCAATTGCGAAGGAGCGAATTGGTGAATGAGCGAATGGTCGAGAGCGGACAAAACGACACAGTAGCCAAACATTCACTCATTCACTCATTCACTCATCCACTCATTCGCAACATTCACTCATTCACTCAATCACAATTCGACCAACTGGTCTACGGCGCGGCGAGTCGGATTCGGTCGGCGGCGGCTTTTGGCGAGATTATTATTTTGATTGTTTACCTGCCCATTCTCTCACTATCGGGCATTGAAGGCAAGATGTTTCGGCCCATGGCCCTCACGGTGGCCTTCGCCATTCTGGGCGCGTTTATTTTGTCGCTAACCTACGTACCTATGGTTTCTGCCCTGTTTTTGAGCAAAAAAATAGAGCACAAAGCGTCTTTTTCCGACAAACTGATGCGCCATATTTTTCGGATTTACGAACCCCTTCTGCTGCGTTCGCTGAAGCACCGGGTACTGGTTTTGGGCGTGGCCCTGCTGCTACTGGGGGCGGCGTTGTTCACATTTTCGCGCCTGGGCGGCGAATTTATCCCTCAACTGGACGAAGGTGATTTCGCCATCGATACCCGTGCCCTTACGGGCAGTTCGCTCAGCGAAACCGTGGATGCTACCCTGAAAGGCGAACGGGTGCTGCTGGCGCAGTTTCCCGAAGTGGAGCAGGTGGTGGCCAAAATTGGTTCGGGCGAAATTCCCACCGACCCCATGCCCATTGAAGCCGCCGACATGATGGTGATCCTGAAACCCCGCGACCAGTGGACATCGGCCACAACCCGCAACGAACTGGCCGAAAAGATGAGCGAAGCCCTCGCGGCCATCCCCGGCGTGACGTTTGGCATTCAGCAACCCGTACAGATGCGGTTCAACGAACTCATGACCGGCTCCCGGCAGGACGTGGCCCTGAAAATTTACGGGGAAGACCTAGCCGAACTCACCAAACTAGCCAACCGAATCGGGGCGTTGGCCCGCAAAATCGACGGTACGTCCGACCTGTACGTAGAACAGGTAAGCGGGCTGGCCCAAATCATGATTCGGCTCGACCGCAACGCCATTGCCAAGTTTGGTCTGAACGTTACGGATATAAATCAAACGATAAACACCGCCTTTGCGGGGCAAACGGCGGGGTCGGTCTATGAGGGCGAAAAACGCTACGACCTGGTGCTGCGTCTGGCAGAAAATAAACGCCAGTCGGTAGAGGATATACAGAACCTGCTGGTAGCCGTTCCCAACGCCACGGGCGGGCCAACACAGCAGATTCCGTTGGCGCAACTGGCCACCGTGACCCTTGAACAGGCCCCCAACCAGATTCAGCGCGATCAAACCCACCGCCGTATTACGCTGGGGTTCAACGTGCGCGGCGGGCGCGACGTGGAGAGCATCGTGACCGAATTACAGCAGAAAGTACAAGCCCAAATCAAGTTTCCGCCGGGCTATTCCGTCACCTATGGCGGCACGTTTCAGAACCTGGTCGATGCCCGGCAGCGGCTGATGGTAGCCGTGCCGCTGGCCCTGGGGCTGATTTTTGCGTTGTTGTTCTTCACCTTCAACTCCGTTCGGCAAAGCCTGATGATTTTTATGGCCATTCCGCTGGCGGCCATTGGCGGGGTGTTTGCGTTGCAACTGCGGGGTATGCCCTTCAGCATTTCGGCGGGCGTGGGGTTCATTGCGCTTTTTGGGGTGGCGGTGCTCAACGGCATTGTGCTCATTGCCGAATACAACCGCCTCCGCCACGAAGAGGGCCTTACCGACCTGACCGAAATTATCCGGCAGGGGTCCGAAATCCGGTTGCGCCCCGTGATTATGACGGCGTTGGTGGCCTCGTTTGGGTTTATTCCAATGGCCCTTTCCAACTCGGCGGGGGCCGAAGTGCAGAAACCATTGGCCACCGTGGTCATTGGCGGGTTACTCTCGGCCACGCTGCTCACCCTGCTTGTATTGCCCATCTTATATTCGCTCTTCGAGCGAAAAGCCATGGCAGACGAAGCGCAGGAGACGAAGGCAAAACCGGGTGTTGCGGCTGCTACGCTGCTGTTTTTGTTAGCTATGGGCAGTTTAAAAGTCAACGCACAAAGCAGTCAAAAACAGGCGTTTACGTTAGAAAAAGCCCTGCAACAGGCCGATGCCCGTAACCCGCAACTGCTGCTGGGTAGCCTGGGCGTGGCGCAGCAACAAGCCCTGCGACCCACTGCGTTCGAGGCCGGGCGGCTGGGAATATCCCTCCTGGGAGGGCAGTATAACAGCCGCCGGTTCGACAACAACCTGACCCTGACCCACACCCTGCCCAACCCCACCCTGACCCGCCGTTTGCAAACCCTGAACACCCGCGCCGTGGCCAGCCGCGAAGCTACGTTGGCCCTCACCCGCAGCCAGGTACGTTACGAAGTGAAATCGGCCTACTACGACCTGCTGTACCTGCTGCAACGGCAGCAATTGTTCCGCCAACAAGACACACTTTTGCTCGAATTTGTGCAGGCGGCAACGCTCCGCTTTAAGACCGGCGAGACCGGCAACCTGGAAAAAGCCACCGCCCAAAGCCAACGCGCCGACCAGCAGGTGCGGCTGGCTCAACTCGACGCGGCACTTCTGGCAGCACAAATTCGGCTGAAAACCCTGCTCAACAGCCCCGCCGATTTACCCTTGCCCAACCAGCCCCTGCGCCCCTTACTCGCGCCGCTTCTGGCCGATAGCCTATTTTTGGCCCCCGCTAACCACCCGCAGGTACGTGTGCTGGAAGCCCAAACGCAGGTGGCCGAACAGACCCGCGTGGTAGAGCAAGCCCGCCTCCGGCCCGATTTTCTAGTCGGCATTTTTTCGCAAACGCTCATCGGCAACCAGTTTATCAATGGGCAGGAAATCTTTTTCGGGGCGGGCTACCGGTTTTTCGGCGGGCAGGTTGGAGCCACGTTCCCGCTCTTCGGCAAAGCCCAGAAAGCGCGTATCGAGGCTGCCCGCGTGGGCGAGCAATTGGCCCAAACCGAACGACAAACAGGCTTTTTTGCCCTGGCCCAACAGCAACAACAGGCCCTGGGCCAGTACCGCCAATTTGCCGCCGCTCTGTCTGCCTACGAACAAACGGGGCTAACCCAGGCGGACATCATCCAGGCCAGTGCGCGGCAGGCATTCAGGAGCGGCGACATTGGCTACGTCGAATTTTCGCTGGCCATCCAGCAAGCCCTCACCATCCGGGCAACGTACCTGGACCTGGTAAACCAACACAACCAAGCCGTCCTTTTTCTGACTTATCTACTGGGTAATCCGTAAGTCGGTCAGTATGATTATTCTCGTAAATTCTCGGCCTGACCCCAACCCGGACGCGGGACCGCCCCTGAAGGGGGCTTTTGCTCCGAGAGAGGTACGCTTGCGCAAGCAAAAGCCCCCTTCAGGGGCGGTCCCGCGTCCGGGTTTGGGGGTTAGGCCGAGCAAAAAAATACTACACTTTTGTTTCAGTATTTGACATGAAAATAGCATCCTATTCAATCAAAAACGGCTTTTTCGTCGCTTTCCTTCTGGCCGTTTCGGCCTGTTCGTCTGAAAAAAAGGCAGACATTTCTACCACCACCAGCCCCGAAAAAGAGGCGGGCGAAGCCGCCGCTAAACCCGGCGTTGTGGAGGTGTCGCTTACGGCGGCACAGTACCGCATGGCCAACATCGAACTGGGACAACCCACCACCCGCACCCTGAGCACAACCCTGAAAGTTAACGGCCAAATAGACGTACCTGCGTCCAACCTAGTGTCGGTCACGGTACCGTTCGGGGGGTATATCCGCCAAATTTCGCTGGAACCGGGGCAACGGGTGCGCAAAGGCCAACCCCTGGTGGTGCTGGAAAACCCCGATTACATCCAGCTTCAGCAAGACTACCTGGACATCAAAGCCAAACTCACCTACGCCGACCTGGATTTTGCCCGTCAACAGGAACTGAGCCGCGACAATGTGGGGGCATTGAAAGTGTTTCAGCAAACCACGGCCAGCCGCCAAAGTTTACAGGCGCAACTCGCTGCCGCCGCCCAACGGCTAGCCATGCTGCGCATTGACCCCGCCCGCCTCACGCCCGCCCGCCTCACGCGTACCATCACCGTGCCCGCCCCTACCAGCGGCTACATCACCAGCGTGCCCGTGAACCGGGGCCGCTTTGTTACCCCCGCCGACGTGCTGGCCGAAATCACCAATATGGAACACCTGCATGTGCGGCTAAATATTTTCGAGAAAGACATCGATGACATTCGGACGGGGCAGACCATTCGGTTTGGGTTGGGCAACGACGCGGCCATGCCCCACCGCGCCACCATTTTTCTGATCGGCAAAAGCCTATCCTCCGACCGCACCATCCCCGTATTGGCCCACCCCGACGAGATAAAGCCGGTGTTTATCCCCGGTGGGTACGTGGCGGCGCAAATCAGCCTGAAAACGCGCCCGGTCAGCAGTCTGCCCGAAACGGCCATTGTTGGTTTCGGGGGTAAAAACTACCTCTACGTGCTGGAATCGAAACAGGGAACACCCGTTACCTACCAGTTTCGACAAGTGGAAGTGCAAACGGGCGTTCGCGAGGCTGGGTACGTTGGCGTAAGCCTCCCGCCGACTATTGACCCACAAAAAACCCCCGTCGTGCTCAACGGGGGGTATAGTCTGTTGAGTAAACTGAACAACAGCGAAGAAGAATGAGCCGGAGTTAGTGCTTGAACACCTTCACCTGGTACACGTAGGCTTGCATTTGCTTAACCTGCTGCTTGCGCGACAGCCGGGCCATGCGGTTGCGCCGGTTTAAGGCCAACACCTGCCCCCGAAGCGAATCGGGTGAGACAGAGAGCAAGGCGTTGAGCAAAATGTTGGTCTTCACAGCAAACGTGGCCCCTTCTGAAGTGGTTTGCTTGGCCGTGATAATACCGATTACGTTGCCCCGCTCGTCGAGCAACGGCCCGCCCGAATTGCCGGGGTTCACGCTGATGGCCACCTGGTAGGCCGCCGAATCGCCCCGGAAACCGGTGCCCGAACTGAGGTAGCCCTCGCCATACACGATCTCTTCGCGGGGGTAGCCCAGCGTGAACACTCGCTCGCCCAGGTCAGAGGGCCGCGCCTCGAAACTGTAAGGCACAGGCGGCAGCGGATGAAAAGCCGTATCCTGCCCGATGGTCAGAATGGCCAGGTCATGTTGGGGATCGGTGTGTACCAGCCGGGCTTTGTAGACCTCACCCTGTTGGCTCTGCACGTACACCGAGTCGGCCCCCTGAATGATATGATTATTGGTAATTAAATAGCCCGAAGCGGTAAGCAAAAAGCCCGAACCCGCCACCTGACCGGGGTTTTGCTGGAACACACGCCCCCGCCCGCTGATGTTGTTGAGCAGTTTGGTTTGGGTTTGCTGAAGCACCGCCAGGTTCCGCATCATCATACCATATTGTTGATCCTGTTTATGACTGTTCTGGTACGACCGGTACAAAATCATCGTGGCCATCGTACTCAGGATGGCTACCGCCGCTGCAATGGCCAACGTGGGCCGGTGCGTTTGCCACCAGGCACGTACCTGAGTGCTGGCTTCCACCGCGTTAGGCGTAAGCTGCCCCTCAGCCTCCAGCGTCTGATGAACCTGCGTCAGCTTCTCCCGAAAGGTCAGCCTCCGGCCATAAGCGGCCAGAATTAATTCAATGGGTTGTTTCGATCCAGTTTCCATACGTTAGTCGTTGTCTTTATAATCGGCAAAAAATAATTTCCTTAGCCGAGCCAGACACTTATACTTCTGCGTCTTGGCGTTATCGGTGTTGGTATACCCAAATTTCTCCGTGATGCCCTGCATTGACAAGTGACGGATGTAAAAATCTTCCAGCAACGTCCGGCAGGGTTCACCCAGCCGGGTCAAGGATTCGGCCATTTGGTCAAACTGCTGATCGCGCCGCAAATGATCAGCCAGATCATCAGCCACGGCATCAGCCGGTTCTTCTTCAAACTGCGTGGCCCGAATCAGCGGCGACCGCCCCCGCCGGGTCAACTGTTTCAACCATAACCGCTTCGCCACGGCGTAGAGAAAGGTTTTCAACTGGCAATTCAACTCAAAATCGCCCGCAGATACCTTTTCAAACAGTACAATCAGGGTTTCCTGATAAATGTCTTTTGCGTCGTCGGTAGAGCCGCTGTTGTTCACCACCAGGTGCAACACCATCGGGTAATGTAGTTGGTAAAGCCTGGTAAGGGCCTGATCTGAGCCTTCGGCAAGGCCCAACAACAACGTCTCGTCGGTGGTCAGTGTTGGCACTGTATCTCTCATAGCACTGAACGAAAGTTAATACGGCCACCGGGAAGAGGTAACCCAAAAAAAAGTGAAAAATATTTCCGTTGGGTGGGTTACCTCCCGTAGTCTATCGTATTAAGAAATGGAAAGTTAACCATTAACACTTAAACACATAAGATCATGAAAGGCTTCGTAAAATCAGCTCTGTTTGTTCTCTCGATTGTTTCACTGGCAACGGCTTGTGAGTCAAAGAAAACCGAGACGACTACCACCACCACTGACTCAACATCAACGATGATGACCGACACCGCTGCTAGCAGCATGGCTACGGACACCACCATGATGGCCCCTGAGTCAACGACCGTAACGTCTACCACTACGGCTTCAACGTCAGCCAACTAAGGGCCGACAACGCTTACAGAAAGCCCCTCGCAACCGAGGGGCTTTTTTGTGCGCCAGACTTTGCCAAAAACAACGAAAACCGGGCCGCAAGACCTGGTTTTCGTTGTTTTTGGCCCCTGGCAACACAGCCAGAGAATACTGTTTCGGAGTAACCAGCTGAAATCAAATCCCATCGCATCGGCGCACCGATCCGAGATCCACAATCCCAAATTTTCTCAGTTGTTGCTGGTAAGCTTGGGTTTGTTCTGAACCGAAATCATATCGGCCAAAATCCGACCAGTTTCCGTCAGGTACGTGTCTTTCTTTTTCTTGGCCTTTGCCGCATCGGGGCCATCAGGCAAGGTTGTGGTCTTTTCCAATAGTGCTGTTTTGGTCTCAGCCTCCCCTTTTTCTTTCCGCCTTTTGGTCTCCAGCAACGACACCGTGGTGTTCTCTTTTGCCTTTTTGAAGTCGGCCACGGCTTGTGCTTCCCGTTTCAGATCGGCATCGGTTTTGAGGCGTTGCTCATATTTTTCGCGAAGCCGGGCGGTAAGTTTATCCGTGATAAACGCAGTCATATCGAACCGGGTGGCCGGAATTTGATCCCAGGGTAGGGCACTCGGCTGTGAGCTTTCGCCGTAATCTTCCGCCGAAAACCGCGACGGAAACTGAATATCAGGCGTTACGCCTTTGTGTTGGGTACTGCTACCATTGATGCGGTAGAACTTTTGCGTAGTCATTTTCACTTGCCCCACTTTATCCTGCTCTTTGGGCAACATGTTGTTCAGGTCAATAAGCTGCTGCACGGTGCCTTTGCCGAAAGTTTGCCCCCCCACAATAAGACCCCGGCGGTAATCCTGAATGGCGGCGGCGAAAATTTCGGAAGCCGACGCGCTAAACCGGTCAACCAGCACTGCCAACGGGCCATCATACGTAACAGACGGGTCATTATCGGACATCACCTCGGTGTCGCCCCCTGAATCACGTACCTGGACAACGGGGCCTTTCTGGATAAACAACCCCGTGAGGTTGATGGCCTCCAGCAACGACCCGCCGCCGTTGCTCCGCAGGTCAATCACGATACCATCTACCTTTTGCTGTTTCAACGAATCGAGCAGGTTGCGCACATCGGTGGTGGTGCTCGACACGTCAGCTTCGCGGCGGCGGGCACTCTCAAAGTCGCGGTAGAAGAGCGGAATAATCACCACACCCAGTTTGTAGGGTCGGCCTTCTTCCACAAGGTCGATCACCTCTTTGTGCGCCCGTTGTTCTTCCAGCTTAATCTTCTCGCGCACGATCCTGATTTCTTTGGGTACGTCGGAAGCCAGGGCCGTTGCCCCTTTAATCTGAAGCCGTACCACGGTGCCTTTGGGGCCTTTGATGAGTTTAACAGCATCGTCTACCTGCATCCCGATTACACTTACCAACGCGCCGGTTTCGCCCTGCGCCACGCCAATAATTTTATCACCGGCGGTAAATTGTTTGCTGCGGAAAGCGGGTCCGCCCGGCACCAGTTCCGTAATTTTTATGTACTCACCGTCTTCCTGCAACCGCGCCCCAATGCCCTCCAACGACTGACTCATTTCCTCGTTGAACCGGTCGGAGTTGCGCGGCGCAAAGTACGTAGTGTGCGGGTCGAGAGCTTCGCCAAAGGCATTCATGTACCACTGAAACACGTCATCACTCTTGATCCGGCCCATATTCCGGCCCAGATTTTTGTAGCGGCTGTTCATCAGCGTGGTCACGGCGGTATCGGCCTTACCGGCCAGTTTTAGCTCCAGTGCCTGATTTTTCAGCATTTTGCGCCAAATATCGTTCTGCTCGTCGGCGTTTTTGGGCCACTGCGCCTTCTCCCGGTCTACGTTATAACTCTCATCGGTAGAGAAAGAAAACGGCTTACTCATCGTCTGTTTGATGAACTCATTCCGGTCTATGAACCGCTTTCGGAACACGTTGTACATATCGAACGCGGCGGTCAGATCACCATTCACGAGCGCATCGTCGATCTGGTTTTTGTATTTCTCGAAACCGGCAATATCGGCTGCCAGGAAATACACCTTGCTGGGGTCCATCTCTTTGAGGTAATTGGCCCACACCACCGCCGAGAGCGAATCGCTGAGGCGCACCTTGCGGTAATGGTAGCGGGTCAGTAGCTGCGTCACGGCCTGCTCAACGCGCTCTTGTGTCACGGTAGGTTTCAGGTCGTCGGCGGCGGGTTTCCAGACGGGCGTTGGTTTGGCCCCGGCGGCGGTGGCCGGGGGCGATTCGGGTTGCATGCCGAGCAGCAACACGGGGATCAGCGTAATCAGGTATCGTCTCATTGGTGTGCCACTAGTTGGTTTTTACAATATCCAGCAATTCAATATCAAAAACGAGCGTGGCACCGGGGCCGATGTCTCCGCCCATGCCCCGGTCGCCGTAGGCAATATCCGAGAGGATAAACACCTTCCATTTCGAGCCTACGGGCATCAGTTGTAACACTTCCGTCCAGCCTTTAATTACTTCCGTCACGCCAAATTCGGCGGGGGCACCGCGCCGCACCGAACTGTCGAACTCTTTGCCATCGAGCAGTTTTCCGGTGTAATGCACTTTCACCCGGTCGGTGGGGGTGGGTTTAGCACCGGTACCTTCTTTCTCAACCAAATATTGCAGACCGCTGGCAGTGGTTTTTACACCCGCCTTCGTTTTGTTTTCGGCCATAAACGCCGCGCCGATCTTCTTGTTTCCTTCTGCCGCCTTTCCCGATTCGGCCTGCCTGGCTGAGTGCTGCTTTTGCATATAGGCCATCATAATCTGCTGCACCTGCGCTTCGGGCAACAGCAAGGTTTGTCCTTTCAGCGCATCGCTCACGCCCCGCGCCATCAGGTTGGTGTTGATATCGATCATGCCCTGCTGTTTCATACTTTGGGCAATATTCACGCCCACGCTGTAACTAAGCGAGTCGCGGCTATTGGCAAAAACAGACGTACCTGTGGATACCACAACCCCTTTGGGTTTTGCCACCGGACGGGCAGCAGAGGCAGCTTTTTTGGTTTGGGCGGCGGTGTAACCGGCACTAAAAACGAAGAACGACAGGCTAACAGCAATGCAACGGGTGAGGGTCATAAATTCAGGAGTGGGGACTAACTGGCCGATGAAGACCGGGGGTTTAGAACTGGGGAAAACGGGGGATTGGGGATGTCGGATTGGGGATGTAAAAAAATGCTTGTCGGGAGTTTCGGAAGGATTACACAAATCCGAAATCCCAAATCCCAAATCAGTTTACTTCTTCATAATCAACGTATTCACCACTTTGCTGGGGCGAGGGGCCGGTGTTGGTTGATTTTTTCTGTACTACCGTCTCGCCATCCCGCACCGGCCTGTTGGGTTGGGTGGCTCGTTTCTGGGCTTTCACCAACTGCCGACCCACCAGCAGATAGAACACAAACCGGCGCACGGGCGGTACAAAAGCAATGACAAACACCAGAAAAAAAACGATCTTGAACAGCATAGGATTCGCTGGTTTTTACGGGGTATAACGTACCTGTAACGTGTTTAGTTTAGCGGCCATACAGGGCCTTACCGGCTGCTTCATACTTGTCGCCCGGTACCCAGAACGGGCGCGTGGGGCGGTCGGCAATGAGGCGGGCGGCACGGGCGTATGCCTGGCAAAACCGATGCAGATACGCATAATCGATGGTGTCGGGATTGTCTGACACCTGATGGTAGTTTTTCATCAATTCCTCATCAAACGCTTTAAACCCTTCCGACAGCGTGGGCGCGGGGATGCCTTTGGCGGCCAGACTCACATTATCCGACCGGTCGAAAAGGCCCTGCTCCGGGGCAGGGTCGGCAAAAACCGTTAGGCCGAAGGCTGCGGCAGCTTGCTCAATTTCGGCGCGGGCACCGGTTCTGTCCAGGCCAATGACCGAAATGAGCGTGGTGTCGTTGTAGCCCGCCCCGTCTATGTTGAAATTGAAGATGGTTTGGTTGAGCGGTACCAACGGGTGGTCGGCATAGAAGCGGCTACCCAACAGGCCCACTTCTTCCCCCGTGTAGGCCACCACCAGCACCGACCGGCGGGGTCGACTGGCTATCAGTGACTTAGCCGCCGCCAGCAAACCCACCGTGCCCATGCCATTGTCGCGGGCACCGTTGAAAATGGTGTCTGTGGCCGTAACCGGATTGCCGCCCTGCTTACCCACGCCAATGTGGTCATAGTGAGCCGTTAAAAGCACATATTCATTTTTCAACACCGGGTCTGTTCCCTCAATAATTCCGGCTACGTTGGCGGTGTTAACCGGCTCTACCACCCGGCCCGACATGCGGAGGGTGATGGGATTACCGTTTTTCAACGTTGCCAGTTGTCCCTTGCCGTTGTCGGCCCATAGGTGGGGCAACGCGGGCTGGTTGGTCTGCCCTGAGGGGGTCAGCGTGATTTGTTCGCTGGAAAAATAGCGGCTCACAAACGGCCACGGAACCGTGGGCGAAGCCACTAATTCAATCAGGCCAACGGCCCCGCGTTCGGCTGCCAGTTGTCGTTTGGCACTCGCCGTGGCCAGCAATTCGCGGGGGGTTCTGGCCTCTGCCGACCCGGCCTGCGTGATGACAAACTTACCCGTCACATCTTTGTTGGCATACTCGTCGGGCGTGAGGCCGTAGCCCACATACACGCCGGGGGCGGTGCGGGTGGTGGCCCCACCGGCCACCACCACAAACTGGTTGCCTACCAGCACCGAGTCGGCCCCGAACCGGAGGCTACCCGTGGCCACGGGCTGGGTACGTTGCAACCCCACCGGCTGGAAGAAAGGCGCGGCGGTTTCGTTGGTGCTGCTACCCTTGCCAGTGGCGGGTATGAGGCCCAACAGCCGGAACTGCTCGGCCAGATACCGGGCGGCTACGCGGTTGCCAACCGAACCCGTGCGGCGACCTTGTAACTCGTCGGAGGCCAGAAACCGCAGGTGTGCTTCCAATTCCTGGCTGGTGAGCCGGGCTTCGGGCAAGGGCGGGGCTACAGCGGTGATGGTCGCCACCGCCCGTGCGGTTTTGCGCAATTGGGCTGATGCCGGTAACGTACCTGACAGGCCGAAAAAAAATACGGTGGCCCCCAACAGAGACCACCGACTGGTATTGACACGCATGATGCAGAATAGGCTGAGAAGTGAACTAGAACACGCCACCGGAGGTGTGCAGGGGCGAATTGGACTGGTAACTGGCGTAGGACAAAATGGCGTTGATGGTGGCGGGGCGGGGTGCCCGTTCGATCTTGTTCATCAACGCCCGTAGTTCCAGAGCATCCAAAAAGAAGCCCATCAATGGCTGATTGCTCATCAGAGCTTCTTCAATCAGCAGGTTTTCCTCGTCTGAGGTTTCCTCGTAGACGTACCGAACTACGTCATCTTGGGTAAACGTTTTTGTCATAGCTTACAGGACGTTTGCTTAGCTGCTTGCGCAGGTTTATAAGTGCATAACGCATACGTCCCAAAGCGGTGTTAATGCTGACTCCGGTTGCATCGGCAATCTCCTGGAAACTCATTTCCTCGTAGTGCCGCATAATCAGTACCTGACGCTGTTGCTCCGGCAACCGTTGAATAAGTTCGCGCAGGTGTTCGTGCGTTTCCCGCCTGATCTGCACGGCCTCCACAGAGTCTTCGGCAAATTCGAGCGTGTTAAACACGGTGCTTCCGTCTTCAAACACTACGTTGGGGTAGCGTTTATCTCGCCGGAAATAGTCGATGGCCAAATTGTGGGCGATGCGCACAATCCAGGGAAGAAACTTGCCTTCTTCATTGTAGCGGCCCGACCGGATGGTGTCAACCGCCTTAATGAAGGTATCCTGCAAGAGATCCTCGGCAATATACTGATCTTTAACAATCAAGTAGATGGTTGTAAAGACCTTGTTTTTGTGCCGAAGAACCAGCTTTTCGAAGGCTTTCTCACTACCACGGATGTACGACGAAATTAGCTCGCTGTCGTTAACCTGGGCTTTTTCCATTTCAGAAAGACAATTAGGTAACGTAGAGGGTTTCGCCGATAGTGTGTGTCCGGGTTAAGAATTTGTATTGATAGAGAAAACCGAAAGTCAAAGTAACAAAATCTGAGGATAGTTTGCAAGCCACTGACGTAACTTTTTGTAGCCTTAGCAGGTAGTCCTGCCCTTTTTGTACAAACTGCTACCAATATCGTACCAAAATATACGCAGGTTGCGGTAAAAGGGATGTATACACCGCTCAATTTATTAGACGGCTTTTCGTTGCGACCGTTTAATTGCCCTCCCTGGCTTACCTTCGCCTAACAACCAAACAGGGCCGAGGCTCCAACCCGAATGAAATTCAGTAAGCACATATTTGTCTGTACGAATCAGAAAGAATCGCCCAAAAAATCGTGCGGAGCCGAGCACGGTGCCGCCCTGCTCGATGCCTTTAAGCAGGAACTGACCCAACGCGGGCTGCAAAAGGAAGTACGGGCGCAACGGGCGGGTTGCCTGGATGCCTGTGGCTCCGGCCCCACGCTGGTTATTTACCCCGAAGGCACTTACTACGGCAACGTGCAAGTGACCGATGTGGCTGAACTGGTAGAGAAACACGTGGTCAACAACGAAGTAGTAGACCGGCTGGAGATTAAGTTCTGACCCCCGCCCCCGGAACCTGGTATGTATAAACACCTTTTTTTCGACCTCGACCACACGCTCTGGGATTTCGACCGCAACTCATCCGAATCGATTGCCGAACTGTTTGACACCCACCGCCTGGCCGACCGGGGCGTGGTGTCAGCAGCAATCTTTGCCCAGGAGTTTATCCGTATCAACCGCCAACTCTGGCGCGATTACGACCAAAACCGGATCGGGCACGAGTACATCCGCGAACACCGTTTCCCGATGGTGCTGCGGGCATTGGGCGTAACTGACACCACGGGCTGCGCCGACCTCAACACCGAATACCTGCGGCTATTGCCCCGAAAAACCCACCTCCTGGAGTCGGCCCGCGAGGTGCTGGAGCACCTTAAAGGCCGGTACACGATGCACATCATCACCAACGGATTTGCTGACATTCAAGGGGTTAAGATGGCTTCGTCGGAGATTGACCATTATTTCGATCTGGTGGTCACGACCGAATCGGCCAATGCTAAAAAACCTGACCCGCGTATTTTCGGGTATGCCCTCCGGGAAAGCAACGCCACGGCAAGCCAAAGCCTGATGCTGGGCGACAATTACGAAGCCGATATTCTGGGGGCCAAAGCCGTGGGGCTGGACACGGTTTTCTACAACCCCAGCGGCGAAACCACACCCGAACCAGCCACCTACACCATTGCCCACTGGCGGGAAGCAATGCACATTTTGTAAGGCCCAACTCCATGAAACGTTTCCTTCCCCTCCTACCCCCCTTTTCCTCCTTCCCCCTCCCCTCCTTCCTCCTTTCCTTCCTCTTCTCCTTCCCCCTTCACGCCCAGCCCATTATGGTCGATATCTGCGTGTATGGCGGCACGTCGGCAGGGGTAATGGCGGCGGTCTCGGCCAGCCGGTTGGGCAAAACGGTGGTACTTATTGAACCTGGAAACCACCTGGGCGGGCTGAGCGCGGGCGGGCTGGGAGCCACCGACATTGGCAATAAAATGGCCGTGACGGGCCTGGCGCGGGACTTTTACCGGCGCATCGGCACCCAGTACGGCCATCTGGAGCAGTGGACGTTTGAGCCGCATGTAGCCGAAAATGTCTTCCGAACGTACCTGCGCGAAGCGAAAATCACGCCGCTGATGAACTACCGCCTCCGGGCCGTGCAAAAAACCGGCGACCGCCTCACGGCCATCACCCTCGAACCGGCAAGTGGGGGAGCGGAGAGCCGCGCCGTCCGGGCCAAACAGTTTATCGATTGCTCGTATGAGGGCGACCTAATGGCACAGGCGGGCGTGAGCTACGCCGTGGGCCGCGAAGCCAACGCCCAATACGGCGAAACCTGGAATGGCGTTCAACACCACAACAAACACCAATTCCCTGACGGGGTTGACCCCTACAACGTACCTGGCCACCCCGAATCGGGGCTGCTGTGGGGCATCGGCTCCGATACATTGCCCCCCAACGGTACCGGCGACCGGGCCGTTCAGGCCTACAACTACCGGATGTGCCTCACCGACGATCCGGCCAACCGGGTGCCCATTGCCCGCCCCGACCGCTACGATTCCACGAAATATGAATTGCTGTTGCGGCAACTTCGGCAAAAAGCAGCCACCGAACTAACCTGGAACCTGATGCACTTTGTGGCGATGCCCAACCGCAAAACCGACATCAATAACTGCGGCGGCTTCTCGACCGATATGATCGGGGCCAATCATACGTACCCAGAGGCTTCGTATGCCGAACGGGCGCAGATTATCCGGGCGCACGAGGATTATACCAAAGGGTTGTTTTATTTCATCGGCCACGACCCGCGAATGCCCCTTCATCTCCGCAACGAGATGCTTCGCTGGGGCTATCCGAAAGACGAATACGCTGATAATCAGCATTTTTCGCACCAACTGTATATCCGCGAAGCCCGGCGCATGGTGGGCGAATACGTAATGACGCAGGCTAACTGCGAGGGCAGCCTGAACGTACCTGACGGCATCGGGATGGCCGCCTACACCATGGATTCGCACAATTGCCAGCGGCTGGTGGTGCGCAACGCAACCGGTGTGCCAACGGTGCAAAATGAGGGCGACGTGCAGGTGGGGGGCTTCGGGCCGTACCCCATCAGCTACCGGGCGTTGGTGCCCAAAACGCGCGAAATCAGCAACCTGCTGGTACCGGTGTGCCTCTCGGCGAGCCACATTGCCTACGGCAGCATCCGTATGGAACCGGTGTTTATGGTGCTGGCCCAAAGCGCGGCAATGGCAGCGGCACAGGCCATCGACCAAAACGTGACGGTACAGCGAATTGACATAGCACAACTACAACGTACCCTGCGCAACAACCCAATGCTGAACGGAAGCCGACCTGAACGCCTTTTGGATAACGACGACAGCAAAGCCGTTCAAACCACAGGTACGTGGGAGCGCGTTATGAAGGGCGGCAAATACGGCACCTCGGCGTTGGTCAGCGCGGGCACGGGAGCGGTGCGGTTCACGGCGGCGGGCCTGTTGCCGGGCCGCTATCGGGTGCTGCTCTACAACCCCACGCGGCAGGGCGGCGGCGGCAACCCCGATCAGGTTGGAGTGCAGACCGACAAGGCCGAAGCGGTTCAGGTACGTATTTTCGACGGAGGAAAAAATTGGAAAGTATCTGTCAATCAGCAACTTCATAACAACGACTGGCTTAACCTGGGTACGTATGTGGTAAAGACAGGGGCCGCACCCTTCGTAGAAATTACGGCTACCGAAGCCAAGCAGCCCACCGTGGCCGATGCCGTGCTATTTTTACCAGTAAACTGAAACCAACTAACAGCCAACCGTTTTCTATGAATCTTCACCAAACCACAGCCCTCATCACGGGCGGAGCCTCCGGGCTGGGCGAAGCCACGGTGCGGGTCTTCCACGCCGCCGGAGCCAACGTAGTCATTGCCGACCTGAATCAGGACCGGGGCAACACGCTGGTGACAGAACTGGGCGACCGGGCCACCTTTGCCCTCACCAACGTGGTAAACGAACACGACGTGCAACAGGCTATTGACCTGGCTCTGAGCCGGTTTGGTGCCTTGCACATTGCCGTAAACTGCGCGGGCATTGCCGAAGCCCGCAAAACACTGGGCAAGGTAAATGGCGAATATGGCCCCCACAGTCTGGACGCGTTCCGCAAAACCATCGAAATAAACCTGTTGGGTACGTTCAACGTGGTGCGGCTGGCGGCGTTTGCCATGGAGAAAAACACGCCCAACGCCGGGGGCGAACGCGGTGTGCTCATCAACACGGCCTCAGTGGCGGCCTACGACGGGCAGATTGGGCAAGTGGCCTACTCAGCCTCAAAAGGGGCCATTGTGGGCATGACCCTCCCCCTGGCCCGCGATCTGGCCGGACTTGGTATTCGGGTAATGACCATTGCGCCGGGGCTGTTCGAGACCCCGCTGCTGGCGGGTTTGCCTGAAGAAGCCCGCCGCTCGCTGGGGCAGCAGGTGCCGTTTCCGTCGCGGCTGGGCCACCCCGCCGAGTTCGGGATGCTGGCCCGCAGCATTGTGGAAAACCCCATGCTGAACGGCGAGGTAATTCGGCTGGACGGGGCCATCAGGATGGGGCCGAGATAGGGCGGCAGGGCCTGGTTTTTACCGTTAAATAAAGGATTCACATCCGGCTTGCCCATGTGCTGCGTAGTTGGTTAACCTACTGGCTACATCTGGTTTGTAGCCTTTCAAAAAACCAATTATACGTTATGCCTTACGTTCAAACCAACGATACCCGTTTTGGCGAACCCGTCAGCCTGTTCTACCAGGATTTGCAGGGAAACGCTGCCGCTGGCACCACCAACACTCAGCCTACGCTCGTATTCATCCACGGCTGGCCTCTGAGCCACGAAATGTGGGACAACCAGACCCTATTTTTTGCCGAACGCGGGTTTCGGTGCGTGGCCTATGACCGGCGGGGGTTCGGAAAATCATCAAAACCCTGGGGCGGCTACGACTACGACACTTTCGCCGACGACCTGAAAGCGGTGATCGACGAACTGGCCCTGACCAACGTGGTGCTGGTAGGTTTCTCGATGGGTGGCGGCGAGGTGGCGCGGTATTTTGGCCACCACGGCGGGGCTAATGTCACCAAAGTTGTGCTGATTAGTTCTGTTACACCTTTCATGTTGAAAACCAACGACAACGAAGACGGCGTACCCCAGGAGGTTTTCGACGGGATGCTGACCGACATTGAAAAGGACCGGTTTGCGTTTCTGGAATCGTTCGGCAAGCAGTTTTACGGAGTTAGCCTCATTAGCCATCCCGTCAGTCAGGCGCACCTCAACCACGACACGCTACTGGCTTCGCTGGCTTCGCCCAAAGCTACTCTGGACTGTGCACGGGCGTTTTCGGCTACTGATTTTCGCACCGATGTGCGGGCCATCAACGTACCTGTGCTTATCATTCACGGCGATGCTGACCAGACTGTTCCGCTGGAAGCATCGGGCGAGAAAACCCACAAACTACTACCCCAGGCAACCTACACCGTGTATAAGGGTGAACCACACGGGCTGTATATCACGGCAAAAGATCGGTTGAACCAGGATTTGCTGGCTTTTTTGGACCAACCCGCCCATTAAACCGGGAGCGTTGACGTTTAATCGTCAGAACCAAGAAAGGCCGGTAGAATGGTCTTTCTTGGTTCTGACGATCAGGCATTAGTTGCTACCAACTTGGCCGGCAACGCCAGCGAATCCTGCGGGCATCTAATTCTGAACTCGCTACCTTTTCCTACCTCGCTCACCACGTCCAGATGCCAGGCATGGGCCTGCACAATTCGCTGCACATAGGTCAGGCCCAGGCCAAATCCTTTCACGCTACTCCGGTCGTTCTCGCTGACGCGATAGAAGGGTTTGAAGATTTTTCGGTGCAGGTGTTTTGGTATTCCCAGCCCCCGGTCTGTTACGCACACCAACAAACCACCAAAACCGTCTTCAGTCTGAATGGTCAGTTCCGGCTCGCCGGAGCTGTATTTCACAGCATTATCCAGCAGGTTATGAATCACGTTAGTGAGGTGCATCCGGTCGGCCAGGAGCATGGGTTGCCTCGCTTCGAGGTGTAAGGTAAGGTAGGGGCCATGCCGCTCAGAAATAGACTGAATCAGTTGGTGTACATCCACCGCATCTACACTGAGCGTAAGCCGGTCACGGTCGGCGCGGGCCAGGCTAAGCATCACATCTACCTGTTGTTGAAGACGTTGGGTTTCCTCCTGAATGATCTGGATGTATTTCTCCGTCCGCGCTTCCGACGACTGTCCAAAGGGTGTGGCCAGGATATCGGCCGCCATCTTGATGGCTGAGATGGGCGTTTGGAACTCGTGGACAATGGTATCGAGTACCTCCTTCTGAACGTAGGGTGTTTGGTGTTCACGGGCGTTGCGCCAGATGAAGTAGCCAATGATGTAGAGCACCACCACGGTAGCTGTCCAGATGTACCAGCCTAGTTTCAGAGCCTCTGCGCTGTAGTGGGCGAGCAGACCAAAGGCCACAATAACAAATAGTCCGTAATGCCAGTTACGGAGCAAATAGGTAGCAATATTATGCATACGCGACGGTGAGTGTGCCCTTAAAAACGGTATAAAGCGTTACTAACTGGCTGTAGACGTAAAGTTATAGATTATTGTCACACGTCAACACAGGATTTAGGGGTAGCAAAAAAAATACCCGCCTTTTGGGCGGGTATAACTCGTTCAGCCTCAGCGGCACTATTAACTTTTTTACTCGGCAGACGGCGTTTCGGCGGGCGGCGTTCCGGCAGGTGTGGTACCTGTTTTTGGGGTGGCGGCTTTGGGGGTGGCGGTGCGGGCAGGGCGCGGGGTAGCTGTTGGCGTGGCTTTAGCGCGGGCGGGGGCAACCGCTTTGGGCGGAGCGGCTTTGGCGGGTGCGGTTACTGGAGTTTTCACCACGGCTACGGCCTCTTTTGCTTTTTTGGCAACTGTACGCTTAGCATTTTTGGCCGACTTGGCCAGGTTTTTGGCAGCTTTCGTAGCATCCTTCTTGGTCTTTTCAGCCGCTTTCTTGGTGGCCTTCGCGGCATCCTTGGCTTTGCTCTTAGTCGCTTTGCTAACCAGTTTGTCCAGCTTCTTAGAAAGCTTTTCCGCCGATTTCTCGATGGCTTTTTTCATCTTTTTGGTCGCCTCTCCAGCCTCTGTCAGCTTGGCTTCCACCACATGGATGATCTCGGAGGTCAGGGCCACCGAAGGCTTAGTCTTCTTTTTGTTTTCTGTCATGGTTGTGTTAGAAAAAAATCTACAAAGAAATACGAAATAATTGGGATAAATGCAAGGTCAATATTAAGTTTTTGTTATCTTATTGATGAAATCATAGCAGATTACCCCCGCCGTGACGGCCACGTTAAGCGAGTGTTTGGTGCCGAACTGTGGTATTTCCAGCACCAGATCAGCCCGTTCTACCACACTGCTGCGCACCCCCAGCGCTTCGTTACCCAACACAAACGCATACTGCCGCGCCGGGTCGGGCCAAAAATCGGGTAGGGCCACACTACCCTCGGCCTGCTCAACGGCCACCACCACGTACCCAGCCGCCTGCAACGTACCCACCAGCCCATCAATGTCGGGCATGTGCTGCCAGGCAACGGATTCGGTGGCCCCAATGGCGGTTTTGGTAATGTCGCGGTGGGGTGGGGTGCCCGTAACGCCCGCCAGATACAACGTTTCGGCCCGGAAGGCATCCGCCGTGCGGAATACCGACCCCACGTTGTTGAGGCTGCGGATATCGTCAAGGACGAGGCAGTACGGAAATTTTTTGGCGGCTTTAAACGCATCGACAGAAAGCCGGTTCAATTCCTGGAGGACCAGTTTGCGGGGAAGGTGCATGAGAAAAGTGGAAAACGTACTGCACTGCAAAGGACGCTATTATGGTCGTTTTCGTCCCCACAGCAACGTACCTGGCTTAGTTTTGGGGACTGGTTGCAAAAATGGAACAACCTGCCCGGATGCCGCCGCCCTGAAACTACTAGTGTCCAAAAAATCGGACAGGACAATGCAAGTACGTATCGGCGGTGGGTTGGGCAACGGTAGCCCCCGCCCGCTGGATGTTCTTTAAAATCGCAACGATTGTAACAGTCAACTCCTCACTGGCTCTACTGAAATGGTGGGGGGGTTTCGTGGGCAAAACCCATTTCCATTCCCGGCGAAAAACGGGTAAATTTGTGTACACTATCAAGGCCCCTCAGTGAAATCTGCCGCCGCTGCTTCTGCCGCCAAACCCCTCAAAGAAACGCCCCTCAACAAGCAATTCAACCAGGTAAAAGCCAAATACCCAGGGGCGTTACTGCTTTTTCGGGTGGGCGATTTCTACGAGACCTTCGGCGAAGATGCGGTGAAAACCAGCCGTATTCTGGGCATCACCCTCACCAAACGCAACAACGGCGGCTCAAACGAAGAACTGGCCGGTTTCCCCCACCACTCGCTCGACACTCACCTGCCCAAACTGGTGCGGGCGGGCGAACGCGTGGCCATCTGCGACCAACTGGAAGACCCCGCAATGGCCAAAGGCATTGTGAAGCGCGGGGTGACGGAGCTGGTCACGCCCGGCGTTTCGTTCAATGACAACGTACTTGACGGGCGACGCAACAACTACCTGGCGGCGGTGCATTTCGGCAAAGGGCGGGACGACGATTTCGGGGTGTCGTTCCTGGATATTTCGACGGGCGAATTCCTGGTCTCGCAGGGCAATTCGGCCTACATCGACAAGCTGTTGCAGAGTTTCAACCCCTCGGAAGTGCTCTACTGCAAACGGTACCGCACCGAATTCGGGATGCTTTTTGGCGATAAATTCCACACCTTCACCCTCGACGACTGGGCCTTCACCCACGATTTTGCCTACAATTACCTCACGCAGCATTTCAAAACCAACTCGCTGAAAGGGTTTGGCATCGACAGTCTGCCCGACGGGATCATTGCCGCTGGGGTCATTCTGCACTACCTCAACGAAACCGAGCACAAGGACCTTCAGCACATTCAGCGCGTGACGCGGCTGGAAGAAGACAGGTACGTATGGCTGGACCG
>JAYUKZ010000065.1:0-18498 GCA_043763995.1 Fibrella sp. | reverse complement strand
GTTGGCGGGAGGTATACTCGCGGCGGGTTGATTTGATGAGCAGAACACTGAACACGTAGATGCCCAGCAGCAACAGCACCAGCAGCAGATACACGCCGTATTGGCGGTAAAAGAGATAAAAATAGTTGAGGTCGCTGGTTTCGTATCCGGTGAGGCTATTGGCGCGGGCCAGGTCGTTCATGTGCCGGAGCACGGCCTCGTCGGGGTGCCGTTTGAAGTATACTTCCAAAAAATACAGGCTTCTGGATACGTCGCCCTGTTGCTCATAGGCGTGGGCCAATTTCAAAAGCATGGGGTCTGTTACGGCGTTGCCCGCCAGGAGCAGTACCTCAAACTGCCGGGCGGCATCGGGCCAGTTACCGACCCGGTAAAGCGAGTCGGCCAGTTGGCTGCGGGGCGGGGCGGGTTGGCGTTGGGCCACCAGCCTGCCCGGCTGGAGCAGTAGCAGCAATAGACCCGGAAATAGGAATATTTTTACGGCGAAGGCTTGCATCGGGCCAATTTAGGCAATAATTTTGCACCGCAGTTCGGAAAAACGATGATTTAGTCTGCCGCCAATACGAGCCGATCTGGTAGCTCAGCTGGTAGAGCAATACACTTTTAATGTATGGGTCCTGGGTTCGAATCCCAGCCGGATCACTTTCAAAAACAAAGCCCAACGCACACAGCGTTGGGCTTTGTTTTTGGCATAAAACACGTTTTCTGTCGGTCGCCTTACGGATTAAAACGGCAAATCGCCACCGCCATCTTCATCGAACGAAGCATTAAAGGGTGTGGCAGGTTGGGCGGCACGGGGTTGCCGCTGCCCCGCCGGTGCCGACGACTGGCTTTGGGCCGGTGCGCCACCTTCGGCCCCGTCGGCGGGTTCAATGCGCCACACGCGGGCCTCGGTATACCAACGGTCGTTATACTCGCGGGATTCCAGGTTGAGGCTCAGTTTCAGCATATCGCCGGGGGCAAAGGGCTTCAGATCGTTGACTTTATCGCCCCAAAGCGACACGCACACTTTCTTGGGAAACTGATCGATGGTTTCGACCACAAACTCTTGCTTTTGCCAGGTGCCCTTTTGGCTCTGACCCGTCACTTCGGGCAGCGTTTTTATCAGCTTGCCCACTAATTCAAGTGCCATATTCGTAGATGATTCGGTGTTAACTACTGGTCAGGTACGTTGCCGCCCCGTCCGGTTCTTACCTCTAAAGTACGAAATAATGCCCGATTTACCAGCGTCGCGTTGACATTCTGCCCCTGCGGCCCTACTTTTGTGGCACAATAGGTCACGGCCACGTGGTGAAATTGGTAGACACGCCACTTTGAGGGGGTGGTTTCGCAAGATGTGGGAGTTCGAGTCTCCCCGTGGTCACAGAAAGCCCCCAAACCGGGGGCTTTTTTTGTTATGGAACCCCAAAAAGAGTACATCACCACGTACCTGCAAGGCTTGCAGAATCAGATTTGCGCCGCTCTGGAAGCCGCCGACGGCCACGGTACCTTTGGCGAAGACCATTGGGATCGGCCCGGCGGCGGCGGGGGGCGGTCGCGGACGCTGGCGGGCGGCGCGGTGATTGAAAAAGGCGGGGTGGGGTTTTCTGCCGTTCATGGCGAAGCCACCGAAGCCACCCTGCGCCAACTGAACCTGACCGAACCGGCAGATTTTTTTGCCACGGGCGTTTCGCTCGTCATTCACCCACGCAACCCGTTGGTGCCCATCATCCACATGAACATCCGGTATTTTGAGCTGAGCACGGGCACCTATTGGTTTGGCGGCGGCATCGACCTCACGCCGCACTACGTGGTGCCCGAACAGGCCCGGTGGTTCCACCAGCAGTTGCAACGTACCTGCGCCGCCCACGACCCCACCTACTACCCGCGCTTCAAAACCTGGGCCGACGACTATTTTTTCATCCCCCACCGGCAGGAAACACGCGGCGTGGGCGGCATCTTTTTCGACTATTTGAAAGAAGACGAAACGCATACCAAAGCCGATATTTTTAGCTTCTGGAAAGCCGTGGGCGAAGCCTTCGCGCCCATCTACACGTACCTGATGCACCAAAACGCCGCCCTGCCCCACACCCCGCGCCAACGCCACTGGCAGGGCCTGCGCCGGGGCCGCTACGTGGAGTTCAACCTGGCCTGGGACCGGGGCACCAAATTCGGCCTGGAGACCAACGGCCGCACCGAATCGATTTTGATGAGTATGCCGCCACAGGCCAATTGGGTGTACGATTTCCACCCCGAACCCAATAGCCCCGAAGCCGACACCCTCGCCTGGCTGCGCAAAGGCATTGACTGGGTATGAACGGTCCGGTTTCTATAATTTGGCAACCAGCACGTAATAATCGGCATCGACCGTGAGGGCTTTCACGGCGGGCTGGGGCAGGGTTTGCCAGGCAGTGGTGGGCATAACCAGGCGGCGGGGGCCAACATCGTTCAGGCATAAGCGCACGGGCATGGTGAAGGCTTTCTGGCAGTTGGCAAACCGGTAGTCGACCCCCGTGGGCGTGAGGCGGTATTCCAGCACGGGCAGGCGGGCATCGCGCAGGTACTGGTTCAGCATGGGCGGCAGGTTGAGGCCGGTTTGTTTGGCCAAAAACGCCTCTACCTGGCCGCTGGTTACGGTTTGGTGGTAAAATGTTTTGTTCATGGCCCGCAAAATCTGCCGCCATTTTTCGTCGTTCCCCACCCACTGCCGAATCATGTGCAGCAGGTTGGCCCCCTTGTAATACATATCGCCCGACCCTTCACTATTCACGTTATACGTACCCACAATGGGCCGGTCGTTCCTGATGCCGATGCGCGTACCGATGACGTACTGCGCCCCGGCGTTTTTGCCGAAAAGTGCTTCGGTGTACAGACTTTCCGAGTAGGCCGTAAAACTCTCGTGGAGCCACATATCGGCAATGTCTTTATAGGTAATGTTGTTGGCAAACCACTCATGCCCCGATTCGTGGACGATAATAAAATCCCAGCGCAGACCCCAGCCCGTGGCCGAGAGGTCGCGGCCCAGGTAGCCGTTCTGGAACCGGTTGCCATACGTCACCGAACTTTGGTGTTCCATGCCCAGGTAGGGCACCTGCACCAGTTTGTACCCATCTCGGTAGAACGGATATGGCCCAAACCAATGCTCGAACACCCGCAGCATGGTTTTCGCCTGCCGAAATTGTTGGCGGGCGGCGGCCTCGTTTTGGGGCAGCACGTAGTAGGAAAGTGGCAACGTGCCGCCCTCGCCCCGCAGCGTATCGCGCCAGCTAACGTACCTGGCCATGTTCAGGTTTACGCCGTAGTTATTAATGGGGTTCACCACCGCCCACTCGAAGGTGCGGGTGCTGTCGGGATTGGTCACTACGCGGCGAAGCTGCCCGTTCGAGACATCGGTGTAGGGCCGGGGCACGGTCACGCTGATGAGCATCGAGTCGGGTTCGTCGGCCATGTGGTCTTTGCAGGGCCACCATACGCTAGCCCCCAGCCCCTGGCAGGAGGTAGCCACAAACCAGTTTTTGGCCGAATCCCGCGCCCACGACACACCCCCATCCCACGGAGCATTTCGCGCCCGGCGCGGTTTGCCGGTGTAGCTGACCATGACGCGCTCGGTCTGGCCGGGGCGTTGCGGTTTCGTCAGGGTAATGAAGTGCGCATTCCCGTCCGAACGTACCTGGAGCACCTGCCCGTCCTGCTCAGCCCGAAGCAACTGCATGGGCGGTTGCAGGTCGATCTGCATGGTTTGGCTGGCCCGCAGCACCCGGTACCGGATGGTATTCTGCCCGCTAAACGTGCTGTCGTCGGGCACCACACGTACCTGGAGGTGGTAGTGAGTCAAATCCCACCAGGCGCGTTCGGGGGTGTAGCTACCGCGCAGGGTATCGGCGTGGGTGAAATTGGCCAGATTGTGCGGCCGTTTCTGCCCGCAAGCCACCACCGAAACCAACACCAAACAGCCCAACAACAAACTAGCCACAGGGCGCACGGAGACAAAAAACAGGTTCATAATCAGTGGGTTTGGTCTGGTCACACACGTAGAGACGCGATACATCGCGTCTCAGCCCCCCGCACAACACCCCAACCCCGAAAAAATCGCCTCTCAGCCCTAAAACACACACCCCGCAACCTACGGTTGCAACCCGTTCAGGTGCCAGGCCGTGGCGGGGTTGTAGCGCAGCGTACCGGCATCAATCAGCAACGGGCTGTCTATGTTGTTGTGATACAACTGCCCCGTGCCCAGCCCCTGCGGGAGCAGGTTGCGAAACTGAGCGGCATATTGCGCCACGGCATTCAGCCCGATGTTCGACTCCAGGGCCGAGGTGATCCACCAGCCAATACCGAGCCGGTTGGCCAGTTCCATCCACTCGTCGCAGTGGCGCATACCGCCCAGCAGCGTGGGTTTCAGGATCACGAACTGCGGCTGAATTTTTTTCAACAACCTGAATTTATCCACGTATTCCATGTGGCCAATCAGTTCTTCGTCCAGCGCAATGGGCACGGGCGTTTGGCGGCAAAGCTCGGTCAGCACCTCATGCTGACCGGGGGCAATGGGCTGTTCGATGGAATGAAGCTGGTATTGGGCCAGCCGGTGAAGTTTGGCCAGGGCTTCGTCTGGGCTGAACGCTCCGTTGGCATCCACGCGCAACGTGATCTGTTCGGCAGTGTACCGGCTGCGGATGTAGGCCAGCAGGGCGCATTCCTGTTCGAAGTCGATGGCCCCGATTTTGAGTTTCAGGGTGGTGTAGCCCGCCGCCAGTTTTTGGTCAATCTGCTCGCGCATCCAGCCGGGGTTGCCCATCCAGATCAAGCCGTTGATGGGAATGGCCCGCCGCCCATGCGCAAACTCCGACTCGCGGATGAGCCGGTTTCCGCCCGACAAAAAATCGTGCATAGCCGTTTCAAACCCGAACAAAATGCTGGGGTGCTGCTGGCTGATGAGTTGGTTGAGGATGATGGGTACGTTCCAGTCGAACAGTTGAAGATCGAGCTGGTTGAAATAGGCGCAGTACTCATCGAGGCGGTCGCTAAAATCGGGGATATCGTCCAGGCTGAGGCCGCGCAGGGGGCCGCATTCGCCATAACCAACTATATGGGGTTGGTCGGAATCGACCAGCCGAAGGAAGTAGGACTCCTTTTGGGTAAGTTTGCCCCTGGATGTGCCCGCCTCGAAGGTGAAGTGTAGCGTGTATTTCAGGTAGCTGACCCGGAGACTCATTGGATGCGGCAGGCGGAGGGGATATAACGCCCTAAAACTACTACTTTTGGCCCCATCGGCAAAAACATATTACGAAATTATTACCAGCCCCGTGCGCCACAGAACCCTGCTAAAACCTTTGTCCTGGGCCTACGGAGGGGTTTTATCCCTCCGAAATACGCTGTATAACTACCGGATATTCAGCAGTTACAATCCGATTCAGCGGTGCATCTCGGTGGGCAACCTGGCCGTGGGAGGAACCGGAAAAACGCCCGCCGTGGAGTACCTCCTGCGGCACTTGCTCACGCTGGGCCAACCCGCCACGGGGCAACTAGCCACCCTCAGCCGGGGCTATGGCCGACAGACGCGGGGCTTCCGAATGGCCACACCCACCGATACTGCCGCCACCCTGGGCGATGAACCTCTTCAACTATACCAGAATTTTGGCCCGGCGGTGTGCGTCTGCGTGGGCGAAGACCGGGCCGCCGCCCTGCAACATCTGGCACAGCAACACCCCCAAATCAAAACGGTGGTGCTCGACGATGCCTACCAGCACCGGGCCGTGCAACCCCACCTCAACATCCTCCTGACCGATTACGCCCATCCGTTTTATACCGACGACCCGTTTCCGGACGGGCGGCTCCGCGAACGCCGCGCCGGAGCCAGCCGCGCCGACGTGATTCTTGTGACCAAGTGCCCGCAAGCCCCCACGCTCGCCCAACACGCTGATATAGCAGCCCGGATTCGACCCTATACCATTCATAAACAGGGCTTTACCAACGTACCTGTGCTGTTTGCGGGGCTGACCTACGGCGAAGCTCGCCACCTGACCACCGGTGAACTCGCCCCCGTTGGCGGGCCGGTGCGGCTGGTATCGGGCCTGGCCAACGCCGCGCCGCTGGTCCGGTACGTGGCCGACACCTGGGGCCTGACCCACCACCACGCCTTTGCCGACCACCACGCCTATACCCGCGCCGAAGTGGCCCGGTTGCTGGCCGAAACCCCACCCCACGAGTGGCTGCTGACCACCCAAAAAGACGCGGTGAAACTGGCCCCCCTCCTCACCCCCACCGAACGCCAAACCCGCCTGGTGGCCGTTTTGCCCGTGCAAATGTGCTTCTTCGATCCGCAGGATGCCACCACGCTGGCCCGCCTCATGGACACGTGTTTGGCAGGAGACAACCCTTAAAAAAGCATAACCAGAGCCAACGGCGCGGGGCGGGGCCGGTTTTGGCTTATTTTTGCCCATGCAGTTTTTGTTTCGCCTCCTCACCATCGGGCTGGTTTGCCTTGCGTTCGCCGGGCGGGCGCAGCAATTTCCAGAGGGAGTAGGTAGTTTTCCGGGGGCGGGTGGCTTCCCGATGGGTGGCTCGGCGGGGGGCGGACGGCCCGGCGGGTCGGGCATGGGTGTGGGTATCGACGATTCGACCAAAGTCATTTACGGCCCCACCACGGCCAAGTTTTTTCTGGAGGCCGACGTGCTCAACAACCGCAAAAAACTCTACCTCACCGACACCTCCCTGATTGCCAATCACCAGTTCGAGTTTACCAAACGGAACCAAAACCTCTACACCGACCTGGGCAACCTGGGAACGCCCATGAGACCCGTTTTTTACGAAACACCTACCCAAATTGGGCAACAGCAGGGCTATTACGTGTTTTCGCCCTTTGGCTTCCAGACCAACCAGGTACGTTACTACGATACCAAATCGCCGTTTACGGATATGTACCTGGTGCTGGGCGGGCGGAACCAGAACATCCTGAATTTCGATTTTTGCCAGAACATAAACCCCCGCCTCAACCTGGGCTTCAACGTGCAGCGGTTCACCTCCGAACGGCAATTTGGCACCAGTGCTGCCCGCACCCAAACCGACCGCCTGCTGGCCCAAAACTGGGGGCTACTGCTCCACGGTAACTACCGCACCACCGACAACCGCTACACCCTGCTGGCCCACCTCAACCACATGAACCACAGCCTGCCCGAACAGGGCGGCAATATTTTCTCCAGAAACAGCGCGGGCGACACCATCGCGTTCGATTATGAAGGGCAAGCCCGGCTGGCCAGTACGCTGGGCTGGGAACGCCGCACGGCCCTACACCTCTACCACCAATATGCCCCGGCGCAGGGCATTCAGTTTTTTCAACGCCTTGATTATCAGACTGGTGTTAATAATTATACCGATGATGCTGTGGCGGCTAACCAGCAGTTTTCGCGGTTCTACCCCGCCGTTTTCAACGATTCAACACGTACCCAGCAGGACGTTTACTGGCGCAGCATCGACAATACGTTTGGGGTAAAAGGCATTTACAACCGGGGGAAATCGGCGTATAATTACCGGCTGTTCTACCGCCAGCGCATTTTCAGCCAGCAAAGCGATTTCAATTTGGCCTCGACCACCACCGTGAGCGGGCTGGGCGAGCAAACGCTGAACCGCTACTCGGCCTCCGGTTTCGAGAACTATGTGGGCGGCTGGCTGGGCTATTATTTTCCCGACAGCCTCTCGCGCCTCACCGCCGAAGCCGAATACCTGGTGGGTACGGGGGCGTTCCGCCTCAACGGCCAACTGGAAAGTCGGCTGTTCACGGTGGGGTTTACCACCTTGTTGGCCCAGCCCACGCTGCTCTCCGAACGCTTCAACAGCAACCACTACCGCTGGACAAACCGGTTTGGGCTGCGCGGCACCCAACACGCCTACGGGGTACTCAACGTGCGCTATAAAGGCATCATGCTCTCGCCGGGGGCCGATTTCTGGCTCCTCAACAACTACGTTTATTTTGACCAACAGGGGTTGCCCGCCCAAAAATCAACGGCGTTTACCCTGTTCCGGGTAGGGCTGGGGGCCAGCTACAGCCGCGCCCGGTTCAAGGCCAGCACCCAACTGTATTACACGCCCCTCAACGCCGGCGACGATGTGCTGCGGGTGCCCGCGTTTTTCATGAATGGCCGGGTGCAGTATGATTTTATCTACGCCAAAGTGTTGCACATTCAGGCGGGGCTGGAACTGCACTACAAATCGGCCTACTTCGGCGATGCCTACACGCCCGTGACCCAGCAATATTACTTGCAGGACCGCCAGCGGGTTGAAGGAGCCATTCTGGCCGATGCCTTTGCCAACATGCGCGTGAACCGGGTGCGGTTTTTCCTTAAATTCAGCCACGTAAACCAGGGGCTACCTCAGCCGGGCTACTTTGTGGCTCCCGGTTTTCTGCAACTCCAGCGCGGTTTCGGCTTCGGTGTCGACTGGTTGTTGTTCGACTGATCACCTTGTGTTTTGCGAATCTCAACCACCTACCTACCCGCCACAACCCAGGTAATTCACCGGAATAATTTTGACGAATTTGTTGGTACCTAACCCCCTCTACCCCTCTACCCCCCTACCGTAATGCGAATTTTCTCCCTGCTACTTGTTTTTCTGACCACAGGCCGTTTTGCCCTCGGCCAAACGTACCAGACCGAACCCGTCACGGCCCTGCTGGGGGCCTTTGGCCCGGAAGTGGCCCTGCTGGAACAACGCCTTGCCAACCCGGTGGTGGTAGAAAAAAATGGAATCCGGTTTGTGACCGGGCAACTGGGTACACAGCGGGTGGTGGTGGCCCTAACGGGCATTGGCAAAACCAACGCCGCCATGACCACGGCCTTCGTGCTGGCTCATTTCAGGCCGCAACGGGTCATTTTTACAGGCATTGCCGGGGGCCTGAACCCCGGCCTTCAGCCCGGCGACCTGGTGGTGGGCACCGAAACAGGCTACCACGACGTGCGGTCGGTGACGCTGGCCATGCAACCCACCCGCCAAACCATGAACCGCCAAAATACACTGAACCCCGCCTACTTCCCCGCCGATTCGGCCCTGCTGGCCCTGGCCCTGCGGGTGGCCAAAACCAGCGCGTTCGAGGCCATTCCGGGCTTGGCCCGTGCCCCAAAAGCGGTGGCCGGGCGCATCGTCACCGGCGACGAGTTTGTGAACGCCGATGCCCGCGCCCGCCAACTCCGCACCGACCATCAGGCCGAAGCCACCGAAATGGAAGGAGCCGCCGTGGCGCAGGTGTGCCACCAACAGGGCATTCCGTGCCTGGTGATTCGCAGCCTGAGCGACCGGGCCGACGGGTCGGCCAAGACCGATATTCGTGTTTTTTTGGGTATCGCCGCCCGCAATTCAGCTCGCCTGGTAGTGGAACTGGTCGAATCTATCCGCTGATAATCAGACACATAGCATGAATCAACCTCCCTTCATTGACCTTCGGAGCGACACCGTGACCCGCCCCACGCCCGGCATGATGGCCGCCATGATGGCCGCGCCCGTGGGCGACGATGTGTTTGGCGAAGACCCCACCGTGAACGCGCTGGAACAAAAAGCCGCCGCCCTCTTTGGCATGGAAGCGGCCCTGTTCTGCCCCTCCGGCACCATGACTAACCAACTCGCCATACGTACCCACGTGCGCCCCGGCCACGAAGTAATCTGCGACCGGGTGTCGCACGTGTACCTGTACGAAGGCGGGGGCATTGCCGCCAACGCCGGAGCATCGGTAGCCCTATTGGCGGGCCAACGCGGCAAACTCACGCCCGACCTCATTGCCCCGGCCATCAACAACCCTGCCGACGTGCACCGGCCCGTGTCGCGGCTGGTGTCGTTGGAAAACACCGTCAACAAGGGCGGCGGCAACTACTACACCCTGCCCGAACTAACGGCCATCCGAACGCTTTGCGACGAACACGGTTTGGCCCTGCACCTCGACGGGGCGCGGCTGTTCAACGCCCTGGCCGAAACCGGCGAACCGACCGAAGCCTACGGGCAGGTGTTCGATTCCATCAGCATCTGTTTATCGAAAGGCTTGGGGTGCCCCGTGGGGTCGCTGTTGCTGGGGTCAGGTACGTTCATTACCCAGGCGCGGCGGCTGCGCAAACTCATGGGCGGCGGCTGGCGGCAGGCAGGTTTTCTGGCCGCTGCCGGTATCTACGCCCTTGATAATCATCGGGAAAGACTAAAAACCGACCATGCCCGTGCCCGGCAACTTGGGCGGCTGATGGCCCGCCAACCCGACGTGGCCGAGGTGCTGCCGGTGGCCACCAACATTGTGCTGCTACGACTGGCCGAGGGTATTTCGAACGACAGGTACGTGGCCGCGCTGAAAGAAAACGGCATTCTGGCCGTGACCTTCGGCCCGCAACTGGTGCGCCTGGTTACGCACCTCGACCTGACCGATGCCGACCTCGACGCGCTGGAAACCCGGTTGGGCCGTTTGGCGGTTTCGGCGTAAGTTGCCGCCTGTTCTGCCCCTTCCGTAGACACCATGCGCACCGGTTTACTACTATTTTTTCTCCTGTTTTCGGGCCGCACCGCACTGGCGCAACCGGGCGTGTTTCGGCTCGACAGCTTGCCCACCCGAACGCTGACCCTTCCCGTGGCGTGGCGGTGGCACCCCGGCGACAATCCCACCTGGGCTGCGCCTACCCTAGACGACAGCCGCTGGGACACCGTACAGCCCAGCCGTAAAATCAGGTCGTTGCCCCAACTGGCCGGGGCAGGCATACACTGGTTTCGGCTTCGGCTGGAGGTTTCGGCGCGGGCCGCTGACCAACCACTGCCGGTCTACTTTTTTCTGAACGGAGCCGCCGACGTATACCTCGACGGGACGCTGTTTTGCCACCTGGGACAGATCGGCGATTCATCAAACAACTACCTGAAATACAAACGCATACGGGGCGACCTACACCTCCTGCCGGGCCTCGCTGCCGGGGCGCACTCCCTGGCCGTGCGGCTGGCCACCCGCCCCGACCCCTGGTACGTGCCGCGTTTCAGCGAAGACAAACAAACCCTGCGCATCGAGATTGACCCACCGGAACAGTTTGGAAGTAGCCTGGCCGGAAATACCCACGCCGACACCTGGCAGACATACTTGGTGGTGGGGCTGTTTCTGATGCTGGCCGGTATCCATTTTCTGTACTATTTGTACCGTCGGCGGGCCATAAATCTGATTTTTGGGGCAACTATGTTACTGTTTTGCTTGGGCGCAGTGGCCACCAACGGGGCCGATTTTGCCAGGAACCTGACCCTGGCCAGTTGGTTGCAGTATGTAGGCACACTCGCCAGCATGGGCTACGCCGTACTGCTACTAGCCACCTACTACACATACCTGGAACGCAAACGGGGCTGGCTTTTTTGGGGGTTGGCAGCCTACGCCCTGCTAATGGCCGTGGCTTCCGGGGTGCCGCTCACCAGCAAATCGGCGGCGGCACTGGTCACGTTGACCCAAGGTTTGGCCACATTTTTGCTTTTTCTGGATGGCTTCCGAATCAGTTTGCTCGCCATCCGCGACCGGGAGTACAAGGCCGTGCTGGTGCTGGTGAGCGGGGCGGTGCTGGTGGGGGTGCTGGTCGTTACGGCCCTCATTGTGTCGGTGTTGCTCTATTTTGGACTAGTAACCGGCGGGGGCGGCGCGGGTAACGTACCCATTTTCAGCACCATCCTATCCATTTCGGTGCCGGTAGTACTGGCTATTTTGCTGGCTAAAGAACACGACCAAACCAACCGCGACCTCCAGCACCGCCTGGCCGACGTGGAAAAACTGTCGGCAGAAAAGCAAGGGCTGCTTACCCAACAGAACGAGTTGCTGGAACAGCGCGTGGCCAAGCGAACGGCCAAACTCAATCAGTCGCTGCAAGACCTGCGGGCCACGCAAACGCAGTTGGTGCAGCGCGAAAAAATGGCTTCGCTGGGCGAACTGACGGCGGGCATTGCCCACGAAATCCAGAACCCGCTCAACTTCGTCAATAATTTTGCCGACCTCTCTGCCGAACTCCTCGACGAGCTGAAACAGGAGCAAAACCGCCCCCAACCCACCCGCGACCCCGCCCTGGAAACCGAACTACTGAACGATATCCACCTCAACGTCAGCAAAATAGCCCAGCACGGCCAACGCGCCGCCAGCATTGTGCGCGGCATGTTGCAACACGCCCGCAGCAGCACCGGCGAGCGGGAACTGACCGACCTCAACCGCCTCGGCGACGAATATTTACGGCTCAGTTACCAGGGTATGCGGCGGCTGGACACCCTTCCTGCCAACGGCCCGGCCAACGCCAGCCAGAACCCGCCGCCCCGCTTCAACGCCACCCTCCACACCAGTCTTGACCCCCTGCTGGAACCGGTAAACGTGGTGAGCCAGGAAATAAGCCGGGTGCTGCTCAACCTGTTCAACAATGCCTTTTATGCCGTTTGGGAGAAAGCACGTACCAGTCCGGAAGGCTATTTTCCCACGGTTTGGTTCACCACCCGCCAGCTTCCCGATGGCGTGTCGATGGAGGTGAAAGACAACGGTACGGGCATACCGGAAGCCATGCAGCACAAAATTTTTCAGCCCTTTTTCACCACAAAACCCACCGGGCAGGGCACCGGTTTGGGCCTCAGCCTCAGCTTCGACATCATCACCAAAGGCCACGGCGGCACGCTCTCGGTCGAAAGCATTCCCGGCCAGCAAACAACCTTTAGCCTGTGGCTACCCACCCCGACACGTACCTGACTAAAACCCGTCAATAATCGATATAAGCGGTATCTTTGGTGAACGTTGTTTACTACGTTACCCCAACACCCACTGCCCCAATATGCTTGATGTGATTGCCCGACTAATGGCCGAACTAGACGCGGCCACCGCGACCAACAAAGAAGAACTGGAGCAATTTCGGATGCGGTTTCTGGCCAAAAAAAGTGCCGTCACCGATCTGTTCGATGCCCTGAAAACCGCCCCACCCGACGACCGCAAGGCGTTGGGCCAGCAGCTTAACGCCCTAAAAAACAAGGCACAGGAACAATTTTCCGCCTTTCAGCAAGCTGTAGAGGCTGGCCAGGTTACTAGCAGTGCCGAGCCGGGCTTCGACCTGACGTTGCCGCCCATTCCGCACCTGACCGGCACCCAACACCCGCTGAGCCTGGTACGTCAGCGGATTATCCAAATCTTCGAGCGCATTGGCTTCAACGTCTCAGACGGGCCGGAGATCGAGACAGACTGGTACAATTTCGGGGCACTCAACTTCCCCGACAACCACCCGGCGCGGGAAATGCAGGACACGTTTTTCGTGGAAAAACTGGGCGGGGCTGTGGCCGACGACGTGCTGCTACGTACCCACACCTCCAATGTGCAAATCCGGCTCATGGAGCACGTGAAGGCCACGTCGGGCGGGGCGTTCCGGCCCATCCGGTCCATTATGCCGGGGCGGGTGTACCGCAACGAGGCCATTTCGGCGCGGGCGCACTGCCAGTTTCACCAGGTCGAAGGCATTTATATTGACCGCAATGTGGGGTTCAAAGACCTGAAAGACACGCTCTATCATTTCGTGAAAGAACTCTTCACCAAGGACACCAAAATCCGGTTTCGCCCGTCGTATTTTCCCTTCACGGAGCCGAGTGCCGAGATCGACATTTCGTGCCAAATCTGCGGCGGCTCCGGTTGCACCGTTTGCAAACACACGGGCTGGGTCGAAATTGCCGGGTCGGGTATGGTAGACCCCAACGTGCTGGAAAACTGCGGCATTGACCCCAACGAGTTTACGGGTTTTGCCTTCGGCATGGGCATTGAGCGCATCACGATGTTGAAATACCAGGTACGTGATCTGCGCCTGTATTTTGAAAACGATGTTCGGTTCCTGCGCCAATTTCAGGGGCTATGACCTTGTCCACGCCCTGCCCCAACCCAAATCCAGTTTAACTCCCAATTACGTACATTATTTTTTTACCCCATCCGACCTATGCAAACGTATTACGACCCCGCCGACCTGAAAAAATTCGGTAAAATAGCAGATTTTCAACCCGAACTGGCCGAAAAGTTCTTCTCCTATTACGGCTCCGTTTTCGCTGAAGGTGCCCTCACCGCCCGCGAAAAATCATTGATTGCGCTGGCCGTTTCGCACGCCGTGCAATGCCCCTACTGCATTGATGCCTACACGTCCGACACGCTTGAAAAAGGCTGTTCGGAGCAGGAAATGATGGAGGCCGTACACGTAGCGGCTGCCATTCGGGGCGGGGCTACCCTGGTGCATAGCGTGCAGATGATGAACAAAGCCAACCAACTGAGCATGTAGCCCACGCGCTGGCTTTACCTATGAAATCACTCAAAGCCTCCGGGCACCAACTGGCGGGCGGCGCGGCGCAGCTTGACATTATTGGCAACGGCACATTCGGCAAAACGGGTCTGCCCCACTTCCACGACAAACTGCACGCGCTGGGCCTATTTCCGTTGCTACCAACTCAACTCACTGTATTTCAAGTGAATATGGGTAAGATGTGCAACCAGGTTTGCAAACATTGCCACGTAGATGCCGGGCCGGACCGCAAGGAAATTATGACCCTCGAAACCATGCAACATTGCCTGGACGCGCTGGCCAAGACCACCATCCCGACCGTAGACCTCACGGGCGGTGCGCCCGAAATGAACCCCGATTTTCGGTGGTTTGTGGAAGAACTGACCAAACTGGGGCGGCACGTGATTGTGCGCTGCAACCTGACCATTATTGTGGCCAACCCCAAATACCACGACCTGCCCGAATTTTTCCGCGATAACCGGGTTGAAGTCGTCAGTTCGTTGCCGTTCTACAACGCCGACAAAACCGACCGGCAACGGGGCAAAGGCGTGTTTGCCGATTCGATCCGGGCCATGAAAATGCTCAACGCCGTGGGCTACGGCGTGCCCGGTTCGGGCCTGACCCTGAACCTGGTCTACAACCCCAACGGGGCGTTTCTGCCCGGCGATCAGGCCGGGCTGCAAAAACAGTTTAAACGGGTACTGGCCGATGAATTTGGCCTGACCTTCAACGAGTTATTTGTCATCACGAACATTCCCGTCAGCCGTTATCTGGACTATTTGATCTCGTCGGGCAACTACCAGGACTACATGGAAAAGCTGGTCAACGCCTTCAACCCGGCGGCAGCGGCGGGGGTCATGTGCCGCAACACCATCTCCATTGGCTGGGACGGGCAACTGTACGACTGCGATTTCAACCAGATGCTCGACCTGAACGTGGCCAGCACCAGCCGCCACATCCGCGATTTTGATGCCCCGGCCCTCACCAGCCGCAATATCATTGTGAACGAACACTGCTACGCCTGCACGGCGGGCGCGGGGTCAAGTTGCGGCGGCACCACGGCGTAGCTTTCCCGGCGTGGCCCGGACGCAGCATAGCCCCCCGCCCTGAAGGGTGCCACAATACTAACCTAATTAACCACCTAAAAATCAAGTTATTATGTCGTACCTTGACGCAACCGTTGACCTTTACAAGCAAGCCGCCGAAACCCCCGACGTGGGCTTGTGCTGCACCACCAACCCCGTGTGGCAATTGCCCGGCCTGCGCATTCCGAAACGGATGCTGGAAATGAACTACGGTTGCGGCAGCACCGTGAACCCCCGCGACCTGGTCAACAGCCCCACGGTGCTGTATGTGGGCATTGGCGGCGGGATGGAGCTACTCCAGTTTGCCTATTTCAGCCGCCGCGAAGGGGCCATTATCGGCGTAGACGTGGTGGACGAAATGCTGACCGCCTGCCGCGAAAACATGGTCGAAGCTGAAGCCCAAAACGACTGGTTTCACCGCGATTTTATGGATATTCGCAAGGGGTCGGCTCTGGCGTTACCGCTCGACGATGACAGTGTGGACGTGGCGGCGCAAAATTGTTTGTTCAATATTTTCAAAGCCGAAGACCTGCAACTGGCTCTGGAAGAAGTGTACCGGGTGCTGAAACCACGCGGGCGGCTCGTGATGTCGGACCCCACCTGTGAGCAACCCATGTCGGAAGCCCTGCGCAACGACGACCGCCTTCGTGCCCTGTGCCTAACCGGGTCACTGCCCCTGGCAACGTACCTGAACGTAATTACGCAAGTGGGCTTCGGCACGGTGGAAGTGCGGGCCAAGCGGGCCTACCGGGTGCTGGCCCCCGGCCAATACGCCACCGACGAGCTTATTTATATCGAAAGCGTGGAAGTCTGCGCCATTAAAGACCCCATGCCCGCCGACGGGCCGTGTATTTTCACCGGAAAAACGGCCATTTATTACGGCAGTCAGGATCATTTCGACGACCATAAAGGGCACGTTCTGCTACAAAACCAACCCCTGGCCGTTTGCGACAAAACCGCCGCTGCCCTCACTGCCCTGGGCCGCAACGATATCTTTGTGTCGCCTTCTACCTATTTTTACGATGGCGGCGGTTGCTGCTAGCACCTCTCATGTCGCCCATCCGCCTCTCCGACCTTGCCTACACCATTGATGCCGTGCTGGAAGAGAACTTCGGCGGGAAGGCTATGTGGGTGCTGGCCGAAACCAGCGACATTAAAAACTACCCCGACCGGCAATACTGTTTTCTGGGCCTGGTGGAGCGCGAAGGCAACCAGACCATTGCCAAGCTGGAGGCGGTGGTCTGGCGCAAAAACTACCCCATCCTGAAGGCGTTCGAGAAGGCAACGGGGGTGGCTTTTGCCCGCAACATTCAGTTGCTGATGCTGGTGTCGGTTACGTATAGCCCCACCTACGGGATGCGGCTGGAGATTCACCAGATTGACCATGCCTACACGCTGGGTAACCTGGAACAGGAACGACAGGCGGTGCTCGACACCCTCGTCCGCGACTACCCCAGGTACGTATGGCTCGACCAGGGGCAGTACATCACGGCCAACCAGATGCTGGAATGCCCGGCGGTGTGGCAACGCATTGCCCTCATCACGGCCCCCAACTCCGACGGCTGGCGCGATTTCCGGCAGGAACTGGCCAACAACCCCTGGGGCTACCATATTGCCGTAGACGAATACCTGTCGCAGGTGCAGGGGCAGGGGGCCGAAAAAGCCATTTGCAACCAACTGGAGCAGATTAGCCAGTGCCAAACGCCCTACGATGCCGTGATTATTGTGCGCGGCGGCGGCTCTCAGCTCGACTTTGGGGCCTTTGATAGCCTGGTGCTGGCCGTGGCCGTGGCCGGTTTTCCCTACCCCATTTTGGCCGGCATTGGCCACGACCGCAACGTGAGCATTACGGATATGCTGTGCCACCAGAGCGTGAAAACGCCCACCAAAGCCGCCTCGTTTATCATTGACCATAACCGGCAGTTTGAAGAAAGCTGCCTCGGTTTGGTGGCCCGTTTGGCCGAAGCCAGCCGCCAATGCCTACAGGAAGCCCGCGACTCAGTAGACGACTTGACCGACCGCTTCCGCTACGCCACCCAGACGTACCTGCGCAACCGGCAGGTGGAGCTAACCGAAAAAAGCACCACCGTGCGCCACCTCGACCCCGTGAACGTGCTGCGCCGGGGATACGCCATGCTCAGCCGGAACGGGCAAATTCTGACCCGCGCCGATGCCTTCGTCCCCGGCGAAAAGGTAACGGCCCAATTCGCCGATGGGTTGGTTCGGCTAGGGGTGGAGGAGTAAAGAGAGGAGGTTTTGTCCACAAAACAGGGTGTCCTTACCGACGTTGCCGCCACATCCGGCTTGTGAAACAATTTTCCACACAGAAGCTTACCTAAAAAGCACTATAGTCCGCCACCTCGACCCCATGAATGTACTCCGGCAGGGCTACGCATGCTCCCATCAGGGGCTGAAGGTTGAGGGTCAGCCCGGCACCGGTTACGAAATACCGTCGCGTTTTTCTCTGCCCAGCGCACTAGTAAATAAGTAAGTATTCTACATTTACAGCCTATGAACAGTTGCGCTCAGCTTAGGCCACAGCGTAAACTTGTTCAATCATCCATCCACCCTGCTATGGACGCTGTAACAAAACTACTTGTTGTTGAAGACGACCTGCTGATTGCCGCCAACCTGGCCATGCAGGTAACCAAACTGGGTTACGAAGTGATCGGCATTGCCTCGCGGGGGGAGGAAGCCATTCGGCATGTGGCCGACCATAAACCAACCCTGGTGCTGCTCGATATTAACCTGAAGGGACGACTGGACGGCATCGAGACGGCCACCATTCTTCAGCAAACCACGGGCGTACCGATTATCTACGTAACGGCCAACGCCGACGAAGCTACCTTCAACCGCGCCAAAGCAACGCATCCATACGGGTTTATTGCCAAACCCATCCGTGCGCTGGAACTACAACGAACCCTGGCTTTAACGGTCAGCCTGATAAACAACAACAAGAAAAGACCCGTTGGCGGTAGTCTGGCCAATACCCCGACAGGCTGTTCATTGGTGTTGAGCGACCGTATTTTTGTTCGACACAAGGAGAAGATGGTCAAGATTTTTATTGCCGATATTCTGTACATCGAAGCCGACCGCAACTACTGCCACCTGTTTACCCAAAACCGGGAATATGTGTTGGCCACCACGCTTAAACTGATGGAGGAGAAACTGCCCGT
>JAYUKZ010000064.1:0-4812 GCA_043763995.1 Fibrella sp. | reverse complement strand
CCGCCCTGATCCAGAAAGCGGGCCGCCCTCTGCCCCCTACCTACACCACCGGCGACCGGGCGTTTGAGGCTCTCCTCCGCCGCGACGACATCGACGGGGTGGTGATTGCCACGCCCTGGGAGTGGCACGCGCCCATGGCCGTGGCCACCATGCGGGCCGGTAAATATGCCGGGCTGGAAGTGTCGGCCACGGTGACGCTGAAAGAATCGTGGGATCTGGTGAATGCCTACGAGAAGACCGGGGCACACTGTATGTTGCTCGAAAACGTGTGCTACCGCCGCGACGTGCTGGCGGTGCTGAACATGGTACGGCAAGGGATGTTTGGCGAAATGACCTACTCCCACTGCGGCTACCAGCACGACCTGCGCGAGGTGAAATTCAACAACGGCAAACAGGTCTACGGCGGGGGTGTGGAGTTTGGCGCAAAAGGAATGTCGGAGGCGCGGTGGCGAACGCAGCACTCCGTAGACCGCAACGGCGACCTCTACCCCACCCACGGGCTGGGGCCGGTGGCGCACTGGCTCAACATAAACCGGGGCAACCAGTTTGTGCGCCTCACCAGCATGGCCACCAAATCACGCGGGCTGCATAAGTACCTGGTAGACAAGGGCGGGGCCAACCACCCCAACGCCGCCGTGAACTTTAAACTCGGCGACGTGGTGACGACGATGATCGAGTGCGCCAACGGCGAAAACATTGTGGTGATGCACGACACCAACTCGCCCCGCCCCTACTCGCTGGGGTTCCGGGCGCAGGGCACCAACGGCATTTGGATGGACGACGGCGACCAGATTTACCTCGAAAGCGTGTCGGCCAAACCCCACATTTTTGAGCCATTCAAGACGTACCAGGAAAAATACGACCACCCCCTGTGGCAAAAGCACGCCGACGCTGCCGATAAAGCCGGGCACGGCGGCATCGACTTTTTTGTGCTGCGGGCGTTCATCGAAGCCATCAAAAACCAGGTTGCCCCGCCCATCGATGTCTACGATGCTGCCGCCTGGAGTGCCATCAGCCCCCTCTCCGAACAGAGCATCGCCGGCGGCTCCAAACCGGTTAACATCCCCGATTTTACACGCGGCAAGTGGCGCACGAACAAACCCGTTTTCGGTTTGAACGATGCGTATTGACCCTGGTTTTAGTTTGCTCGGCGTAGCCCCCCGCCCTGAAGGGTGCCTGCTTGCGCGTCAGAAAAACGTTCGCGTATCCAGACGCGCAAGCGGGCACCCTTCAGGGCGGGGGGCTACGCCGAGCCAAAAAACAACCGTTTAACGCCATGCTCACTGCCTCCACACCGGGCCGAATTTGCCTCTTTGGCGAACACCAGGACTACCTCGGCCTACCCGTCATTGCCGCTGCCATCTCGCGGCGCGTTGACGTGGTGGCCGAACGTACCAACACGCGCCAGGTACGTATCGACCTGCCTGACATTGAGCAGATAGAGTCATTTTCTATCGAAACGTTTCCACTGCCTTACGCCCACAACCGCGACTATTTCCGCAGTGGGCTGAACGTGTTGCACCGGTCGGGGCTGCGCTTTTCGGAGGGCATACGGGGTAGCGTGTCGGGCACGATTCCCATCAACGCGGGGGCTTCCAGTTCGTCGGCGTTGCTCATTAGCTGGCTGAATGCGCTGAGCCAACTGGCCGACGAACCCCGGCATTTTTCGGCGGCGGAACTGGCCGAACTGGCCTATCTGGCTGAGGTAGAAGAGTTTGGCGATCCCGGCGGGCGGATGGATCATTACGCCACGGCCCTGGGCGGGGTTATTTATCTGGAAACGACCCCCGCCATCCGGGTTATGCAATTGCCCGTTGCCACAGGTACGTTTGTGCTGGGCGATTCGGGCGAACCCAAAGACACCATCGGCCTGCTGAAGCACGTCAAATACGGGATGCTGGCGGCTATGAAAAAAATAGCTGAATTTGACCCGAATTTTTCGCTGGAAACCCTACCTGCTCACGAACTAGCCAGGTACGTCCATTTGCTGACTACCGATGAACTAACCCTGATGCGGGGCAACCTGAGCGACCGCGACCTACTGCGCAAAGCCTTGGCCCTGCTGCGCCAGCCCACCCTCAACCACCACCAGTTTGGCGAACTATTGACCACCCACCAGACCAACCTCCGCGAGGCGAAACGCATTTCAACTCCCAAAATTGACCGCATGATTGAGGCTTCGCTGGCGGCGGGGGCGTTGGGGGCCAAAATAAACGGGTCGGGCGGGGGTGGGTGTATGGTTGCGTATGCCCCCGAAAACCCCGAAGCTGTGGCCGAAGCCATTGAGCGGGCCAGTGGCAAAGCATACCTGATTACCGTTGACCGGGGAACGTACCTGACAAACGAGTAAGCGGCCACTGAAGCACCCAACAATTTGGCCGGAAACGGGTTTATTTGGTAGTCAGTTACCATTTACTCAACCAGTCATGACCACATCTCCCAACCGTTTGGCGGCTACTATTCCGTCGCGGCCCGGACAGCCTTACCCCCTGGGTGCCACCCTCGACGAGCAGGGTGCTAATTTCTCTATTTTTTCGGAAAACGCTACCGGCGTAGCCCTGTGCCTGTTTTCGTCCAAGCGTGGCGAGAAAGAAACGCACCGTATTGAGTTGACGGAAAAGACCGAAAACGTGTGGCACATTTACCTGGAAGGCATTCGGCCCGGCCAACTGTACGGCTACCGCGTAGACGGCCCCTACACCCCCGACGAAGGGAATTATTTCAACGTCAACAAACTGCTGCTCGACCCCTATGCCCGCGAAGTTCATGGCATAGTGGGTGGCAGCACCGAAATTCTGGGCTACGATTTCGACCTGGATACCGACGAACGGTTCCGGCTTATGAGCGACGTTGACAGCGGCCAAGTGGCCCCCAAAAGCGTGGTGATCGACTCAACGGCGTTCGATTGGGCCGACGACAAAGCCCCGCACACGCCGATGCACAAATCGGTCATTTACGAGATGCACGTGAAAGGGTTTACCTACCGGCACCCCACCATCCCGGAGGCCATCCGGGGTACGTATGCCGGACTGGGTACGCCCGAAGCCATCGACTATTTTCAGAAACTGGGCATCACGGCGGTGGAACTGTTGCCCGTGCATCAGTTCTCGAACGAGAGTTATTGGGGCTACAACAGCATCGGCTTTTTTGCGCCCCACAACGGCTACGCTTCTTCCGATAACGTGGTGGCCGAGTTTAAACAGATGGTGAAAAACCTGCACGCGGCGGGTATCGAAGTCATTCTCGATGTAGTCTATAACCACACTGCTGAAGGCAATCAGTTTGGGCCAACGCTCTCGTTCAAGGGTATCGACAACCGGGTTTATTACCACACCGTGCCCGAACAGCCCGCCTACTACATGAACCACACCGGCACGGGCAACACCTTTAACCTGACCCACCCCCAAACCCTGCGCGTGGTGATGGACAGCCTGCGCTATTGGGTACAGGAAATGCACGTAGACGGGTTTCGGTTCGACCTGGCCTCGGCCCTGATTCGCGAACTGGGCGACCAGGTGTCGTCGTTTCTGGATACGGTAGGGCAAGACCCCATCCTGAGCCAGGTAAAACTCATTGCCGAACCCTGGGATATCGGCTCCTACCACGTAGGGCAGTTTCCGGTGCGGTGGTCGGAATGGAACGGCAAATACCGCGACTGTGTGCGTAAATACTGGAAAAGCGAGCCGGGACAAGCCCACGAGATGGCCCTGCGCGTGTTGGGCAGCCCCGACCTCTACGCCAACGACGGGCGCGGGCCAGGCAACAGCGTTAACTTTATTATTGCCCACGACGGGTTCACCCTCAACGACTTGGTGAGCTACAACGAAAAGCACAACGAGGCCAACGGCGAAAACAACAACGATGGCGAAAGCAACAACGAAAGCTGGAACATGGGCCACGAGGGGCCTACCGACGACCCCGACATAAACCAACGTCGCGAACAGCAAAAACGCAACTTTCTGACCACGTTGCTGCTCAGCCAGGGTACGCCCATGTTTATGATGGGCGACGAATATGGACGTACCCAGCAGGGCAACAACAACGGCTACAACCAGGATTCGGAGATTTGCTGGTTCAACTGGCACTGGACCGACACACAGCAGGCCCTGTTCGATTTTACGGCCCAACTAACGGCCCTGCGGCAGAAATACCCCCTGCTGAACCGCCGCAAATTCTACGAAACCGACCAAATTGACTGGCTCCGGCCCGACGGGGATGTGTTTACGCCCCACGATTTTGCCAACCCCCACACCCACTGCCTGGCCCTCTGGATAGACGGCGCACGGGTGGAAGAGCAAGACGAAACCGGCACCTTCAGCAACGAAACCGCCGAGGGCAGCAGCAAACTGTTGTGGGTGCTGAACAGTTTCTGGGACGATTTGCCCTTTACCCTGCCCGCCCCCCACAAATCCAGAACGCACTACGAAGTAGTAGTAGACACGGCCACGGGTGCGGTAGAAACGGGGCAGCGCGTAGACGTAAAAACGCCTTTCAACGTACCGGCACGGTCGTCGGTGTTGTTGCGCATGGTGTAGAGACGTGCCGTAGAGACGCGATACATCGCGTCTCAGACCAGCGCGAAGCCATCGTACAGCAAATTTTCTACCCCACTGCTTCGCCATCTACCCAGACGCAAGTATTGCGTCTCTACGGCTCGGCAAGACGTACCCGGCCAATAAAATCGGTATGTTTAGGGGTTCGTTCTCCCTTGCCCGCCATGTCGCTCCATACCATTTCGCAGTATTACACCGAAGTTGATAAGATTTACCAGTATGGCGGCAATAAAAAGGAGACCGCTATCCGCAATTGCTT
>JAYUKZ010000063.1:0-4818 GCA_043763995.1 Fibrella sp. | reverse complement strand
CCTTTCGAGGGTATCATCCGTAGAAAACCGCTTGCCCTTACTTCTAGTGACTGGTTCATTCCAATTGCCCTATGCGCTGCCCACTGACCATTTTTTTGCTCCTGTTCACGTACCTGGCCCCCATGCTGGCGCAGGTGCCGCCGGGGTTTGTGGCCCAGGAAATTGCCCGCAACCTCAACCCTACCGCGCTGGCGTTTTCGCCCGATGGGCGGCTGTTTGTGGTGGAGAAAGACGGCGAAATTCGGGAAGTAGTGGCCGACGTGCTGGCGGCGGAACCGTTTTTGGTGTTGCCCAATGTAGACATTACCAACGAGAGGGGCCTGTCGGGCCTGTGTTTCCACCCCAATTTTCCGGCCACACCCTACTGCTATGTGTATTATACGGTGAAAAACCGTAGTCACAATCGGCTGAGCCGTTTTTCGGTGACGGGCAGCGTGGCCAACCCCCAAAGTGAAACCGTGCTGATGGAGCTTGACCCGCTCATAGGGTCGATCCATAATTCGGGCGCGTTGCGGTTTGGGCTGGACAAAAAACTGTATGTGGCCGTGGGCGACGGGGCCAACCCCGGTGCCGCCCAGGGATTCGACCAGTTGCTGGGAAAAATTTTGCGCCTCAACGACGACGGTAGCATTCCCACCGATAACCCGTTTTACGGCCAACTGGCAGGGCGGTTGCGGGCCATCTACGCCCTTGGCTTCCGCAATCCATTCTCAATGGATGTTGACCCTGTGTCAGGTACGTTGCTGGTGGGCGACGTAGGGCAGTCCAATTTTGAGGAGATCAACCGGGTGGAGGCCGGTAAAAACTACGGGTGGCCGCTAATTGAAGGGCGGCGCAGCGGTCAACCGCCCCCGAACAATTACCGCGACCCACTTTTTGCCTACAGCCATTCGGCGGGTTGTGCCGTGACGGGCGTGGCGTTCTACAACCCACCTACCCCCCGGTTTCCTGCCGCCTACAAAGGCAAATTCTTCTTCGCCGACTATTGCCGGGGTACTATCCAGACCCTCGACCCAGAAACGGGAGTACTGACAGGTACGTTGGTGACGGGCATAGACCGTCCCGTGGCTTTGGCCGTTAGCCCCACGGGTTATTTGTATTATGCCGCCAGGGCAGGCATGGGCGGCGGCTCGCAGCAAGACAACACGGCCACCTGGAACGGCACGCTCCACAAACTGTCCTACTTCGATTCGGGCCAGCCCTACATCACCCGGCAGTCGGGCGAGGCTATTTTGCCCGTGGGCGAGGTACTCACGCTGACCGTTGAGGCCGTGGGCCAGAAGCCGTTGACGTACCAGTGGTTTCGTAACAACGTGCTGTTGCCCGTCGCCACCGGTCCTGCCTACACCCTGGCCAGCCCAACCCTGGCCGACAACGGGGCCGAGTCTCGGTGTGTGGTGGGCAACGCCCTGGGCACGGCTCCCTCGCGGCCAATGCTGGTGCGGGTGGTGGCGGGCCAACGCCCCGTGCCGCAACTGACCGAACCCCGGCCCGCTGCCCGCTACCGCGCTGGTGATTCCATTACGTTTGCCGGGGCGGCTCTGGGGGCCAATGGGCAACCCTTGCCCGGTGCCACCCTTACCTGGTGGATTGACTTTCACCATGATGAACACCTTCACCCGGCCATGAATGTTCAGACCGGCAAAGGCGGCAGCTACCCCGTTCCCCGCCAGGGCGAAACCGCCACCAATGTCTGGTACCGGGTTCACCTACGGGCCACCAGTGCCACGGGCCTGTGGGCCGAGACGTTTACCGATGTGTTGCCCCGGCTGGCATCGCTGACTGTTGGCAGCGACCCGCCCGAAGCCTCTCTGACCATGAATGGTGCCCCGGTGCAGACTCCGCTCACGGTTGAGGTCGTGGTGGGCACGGTGCATACCCTGGAAGCCCGCCCCTACCTTACCGCGCCCACCGGCATGTATCAGTTTGTGGGCTGGGGCAACGGCGACACAGCCCCTCGCCTGTCCTACACCATCCCCGACGCGGGTAGTACGCTCACCCCAACGTACCAGGCCCTGCCGCCGCCGGGCGGTAATGGTTTTTGGGGTGAATATTTTACCAACACCGCCGCCTTTGGCCCGTTGCCTACCGTGGTGCGTATCGACCCGCAAATCGATTTCAACTGGGTCGGCAAATCGCCCGCCTGGAACATCACCAACGATAATTTTTTGGCCCGTTGGACGGGTAGTATCCGCGCCCCCATCACCGACACGTACACCTTTTTTACCCGCTCTGACGATGGCGTTCGGCTGTGGGTGAACAACAAACTCCTGATCGACAAATGGGTACCGCAACCCGATCTGGAGTGGCAGGGTAAAGTTGATTTAGAAGCCAATAAAAGCTACGACGTTCGGTTGGAATACCAGGAATTGCAGGGCGAAGCGGTGATGCTGCTGCGTTGGGCCGGTACGCAATTCAACAAGGGACACGTACCTGCCAGCGTCGTTTTCAGCCAACAAGTAATCACCGCTCTCGACCCCGTTCCGGTCTCTGTGCGCATACTGCCCACGCCTGCCACCGGGCGGGCTATGCTCACCCACGAAGCCATAACAGCGGGCACCGCGCACCTGGAAATTCTGGATTTGCTGGGGCGGGTGATGCACCAGGAAACGGTGCCGGTTCGCCCCGGCCCGAACAACTATCCGTTGGCATTGGGTACGTTACCGGCGGGTCTGTATGTGGTCAGGTTTAGCCAGCCGGGGCAACCTGCCGCTCATGTCCGGTTGCTGGTACGGTAGGCAGTGCCGAAAAAGAGCCTGTCTATACGTAGATTTAGGGTAAACTAACTCTGCTTCGCCCATGACCATCGCTCTCGAACCTACCCCCACCACCGCCATTGGGCTGGCCTACGACCGGCTGCGGCACCACGCCCCCGCTATGGCCCTTACCACCGCCGCCGAGCGAATTGACCGCCTGAACCGGCTCAAAATGTGGGTGGAAACCAACGGTTCGGCCATTAAGGCCGCCATGTATGCCGATTACAAAAAGCCCCCTGCAGAGGTTGACCTGGGCGAATTGGCCGGTCTGCTGGGCGATTTGCGGTACACCATCCGCCACCTGCGGCAGTGGATGCGCCCGCAACGGGTACCCACACCCCTGGCTATGCTGGGCACAAGCGGCCACCTGCGCTACGAACCAAAAGGCGTGGTGCTCATTATTGGCCCCTGGAATTACCCCTTCGACCTCATTGTTGGCCCGTTGGTGGCCGCGCTGGCGGCGGGAAACGTGTGTTTGCTGAAACCCTCTGAGCTAACGCCCCACACTGCCGCCCTGATCAGTCGCCTGGTGACCGAGGTGTTTTCGCCCAACGAAGTGGCCCTGTTCGAGGGTGGCCCCGACGTGGCCGAGGCCCTGCTGGCCCTGCCCGTAGATCATATTTTTTTTACGGGAAGCCCCGCCCTGGGCAAAGTGGTGATGACCGCCGCCGCCAAACACCTGGCCTCCGTTACGCTGGAACTGGGCGGAAAATCGCCGTTTGTGGTCGATGAAACGGCCGATATTCAGAAAACGGCGGAGATTCTGGCCTGGGCCAAGTATTTCAACAACGGCCAAACCTGCATCGCCCCCGACTACCTGCTGGTGCATGAGGCCGTGAAAATGCCGCTCCTTCAAGCCCTGCAAACCTGCGTAAACCGGATGTACGGCACCGATGCCCCCGCCCGCGCCATCTCCGACAGCTACGCCCGGATTGTGAACGCCCGGCATTTTCAGCGGGTGAAAAACCTCATCGACGATGCCGCCCGGCAGGGGGCTACCGTGCTCATGGGTGGTCATACCAACGCCGCCGATAACTACATTGAACCCACCCTGATTGACGGCGTGACAGACGATATGCTACTGATGCAGGACGAAATTTTCGGGCCGGTGTTGCCCGTCATTACCGTGAAAAACCTGGACGAGGCCCTGGCGCACATCAACCGCCGCGAAAAGCCGCTGGCTCTTTACATTCACAGCCGCAACCGCCAACACGTAGAATACATTCAGCAACGTACCTCGGCGGGCAGCACTGTCATCAACGATGCCATGATTCAGTTCACCCATTCCGAATTGCCCTTTGGCGGGGTCAACAACAGCGGCATGGGCAGCTACCACGGGCGGTTCGGGTTCGAAGAACTGTCGCACCGGCGGGGGGTGCTGCGCCGCGATTTCGGCACCATGAAATTCTTTTACCCGCCCTACACCAACCGCGTGCAAAAACTCATCGGCTGGGCCATGAAGTTCTTTTAAGAAATTTTGGATTGTGGATCTCGGATTTGGGATTTGGTCGCCTCGGCGAAGCCAAATCCCAAATCCACAATCCGACATCCCAAATCATCAAGGTTGTTCGTAGTAGTAGCCGAAAATAATGCCCATTTCGTCTTCGCTGGTGAGGCCAAACTGGATGGTGCGGGCGGTGGCGTTCTTGTACGTAATTTCGGAGGTAAGGCCCTCGCCTTTAGCCAGTTGAATAGGTGTGGTGAAGTTAATTACGTCGGGGTGTTCCCAGTCGGTGGTGGTGTAGACCACTTCGCCGTCGCGGGGGCCATTCTTGATTTTTATCACGAATTTTTGCCCCGTCTTGTGCATGTGTGAAGTGAGGGTCAGAATCTGCGACGGCTTACTGACGGTAAACGACTTGGTGAAGGTCTTCTCCTGCCTGGCGGGCGTAACTATGTCGGTGTTGCTCCAGTTCAGGGTCTTCACCACCTTCGTCACGGCGGCTTTGGGCGTGGTGTAGAGGTTGATATATGCCTCGCCTTTGGTGACGGTCTGGGTTTTGTTGACGTAATGCACGTTCAGATCCATGCTGGCCTGGGCAGGAACAAGCAGGGCCGCCCC
>JAYUKZ010000062.1:0-1385 GCA_043763995.1 Fibrella sp. | reverse complement strand
CCCGCGACGTAGACAGGGCCGACTCGCCGGTAAACGCCATTGTATCGGTGCTGATGCTGCGCGAAGGCTGGGATGTGCAGAACGTGACGGTGGTGGTTGGCTTGCGTCCGTACTCCTCGAAAGCTAATATCTTGCCCGAACAAACCATTGGCCGGGGTTTGCGGCTTATGTTCCGCAACCATGCCGACAGTTTTCAGGAACGGGTAGATATTATTGGCAACAAGGCGTTCATGGAGTTTGTGGAAGACCTCGAAAAACTCGAAGATTTCAAACTCGATAGTTTTCAGCTTGGCAAAGACAAACTGAAAATTATTACCATCCAGCCAATGGCCGATAAACAGTCGGCTGATATTGGCATTCCGGTTATCACGCCGTTGCTTGATCGCAAAAAATCACTGGCCGAAGAAATTGCCGGATTAGACGTTACCGCTTTCAAAATCAATGTGTTACCATTGAAAGGAAAGGAGTTGGCCGAAACGAAAACGTTTATCTACGAGGGCCGCGACATATTGACAAACGAAAAATTGATTGAGAAACAATACGAAATTCCGCCTGCCCAAACCGCCGAAGAAGTGCTGGGTTATTACGCCCGTCGTATTGCCCAGGACATAAAATTACCTTCTCAGTTTGCCGCGTTGGTACCGAAGCTCCGGGACTTTTTCAGTAAGAAAGCCTTTGGTAAGCCCATCGAAAATCTGAATGAGCCGGATGTCATTCGGGCCATGAGTGGCAACCTGGCAAACCACATCGTTGTCAGTGAGTTTCGGAAGGCCCTGCGCGATCTGATCGTGGAGGCCAAAGTGCCCCAATTGCTTTCGGTCAGCCGGATGTTGTCTGAAACGTTGCCATTCCCCTTCTCTCGTAAGTTGCTGGATTCGCCCCGAACCGTATTCAATTACGCTGCCTGCGACAATGAGTTTGAACTGGCCTTTGCGCGGTTTTTAGGCGGTGCTGACGAGGTGGAAGCCTTCGCCAAATTGCCCGAATCATTCGGATTCTGCATTCAATACACCGACAACGTAGCCAACATCCGCAACTACTACCCCGATTTTGTGGCCCGCCTCACAGACGGTTCACACTGGTTGTTGGAAACGAAAGGCCGCGAGGACGTGGAGGTACGGTTGAAAGATAACGCCGCCCTAAACTGGTGCGATGCGGCTACCAATCTGACAGGCGTTAGCTGGCAATACCTGAAGGTGTTGCAAAAAGATTTCGAGGGCTTAAACCCCGACTCCTTTGCTGATCTCCAGATGGCATTACTGCCGCCAACGCTGTTTTGAGATAATACGTCACAAAACGCCGCTTGTCCTTCGATGTGTGTCTGTTAACTCCCTTCTATACAGTTGAATCGTGTTTTCCAGGCCGAGGTACAGCGCGTCGCAGAT
>JAYUKZ010000061.1:0-1391 GCA_043763995.1 Fibrella sp. | reverse complement strand
ATCGAACTGTATTCGGTGTGGTAGCCGCCAATGAGTTCGGTTTCGCATTCGGGCAAATCGAACGGTGTGCGGTTGCATTCGGCGAAGGCGCAGGTCAGAAAAATGACAAAGCCCAGGGGTTGGGTAAACACGTTCCACTCCCAGATGCTGGCTTGTTCGGCCACAATGTGCCGCAGGGAAAGCGAGCCGGTCATCATCAGAATAGCAATAATGGACAGGCCCAACGCCACTTCGTAGCTGATGTTTTGCGAAGCCGCCCGGATGGCTCCCAGCAGCGAAAACTTGTTGTTGGAAGCCCAGCCGCCAATCATCAGCCCATATACGCCCAACGACACCACCCCGAACACATACAGAATGCCCACGTTCACGTCGATGCCCTGCACAGGTACGTCGGCGGTGCCGTAGCGGATACTGTCGCCGAAGGGCACCACCGCGCTGGCCATCAGGGCGGTGAGCATGGAGAGGCACGGCCCCAAAATGAACAGCCATTTGCTGGCTTGCGCCGGAATAAAATCTTCCTTGAAAAACATCTTGCCCGCGTCGGCAATGGGCTGAAGCAAGCCATACGGCCCGGCCCGGTTTGGCCCGATGCGGTCTTGCAAAAAAGCGGCCACTTTCCGCTCGGCGTAGGTAGAATAGGTGGCAATGAGCAGCGTGATGCCGAAAATGGCCAGAATCACGAGCGACCGAATGATGAGAATGGTAAGATCCATTTTTTGGGGAGACTGAAAACTGTAAACTTAAACCGCCCGCCCTACTCGGTGGCCGAGGGCAGGGCGTGGGTAAAGCGTTCGGGCGGCAGGGGCTGAATGCCGAGTTGGGCCGTGTCCCGCGCGTCGTCAATTTGCTTATACTGCGCCGCCGCCACTTTGTCGCCAAAGGTGGGCAGGGTGAGGTCTTTGCGGTATTTGTTGGCCGAAATGACCGATGCCCGCGAGATTTTTGTGGGGCCATCAATAACCCAGTCGGCGGTTTGTTTTTTGTCGAACCGGCAGGTGTTGCAGATAAACGCGGTGGCTTCGCCCCACTCATTTTTGCGGGCCGTTACCCGAATCACCTCGGCCCCCCGGTACCAAAGCGATACCTCGCCCGAACAGGTGGGGCAATCGCGATGAGCATCAACGGGTTTGGTAAACCAAACCCGGTTTTTGAACCGGTACGTTTTATCAGTGAGCGCACCCACGGGGCATACATCAATCACGTTTCCCGAAAAATCATTATCAACGGCCTTCTCGATATACGTACCTATTTCGGAGGCATCGCCCCGGTTCAGCACGCCGTGTACGCGTTTGTCGGTAATCTGGTCGGCGGTTTGCACACAACGGTAGCACAGGATGCAGCGCGTCATGTGGAGCTGGATGTAGGGGCCGATGTCTTTTTTCTCGAACGTG
>JAYUKZ010000060.1:0-4852 GCA_043763995.1 Fibrella sp. | reverse complement strand
TGGTCTGGTACGGTTGCCTCAGCAAAGTGTCGGCGGGTTGGCCGGGCTGTTGCACGTAGCTGTTTTTGTAAATAAACGTCTGCCTGGTCGTGTCGGTGGGGTTAGGGTCCGAGCCGTCGAGGGTATAAAAAATGGTCGCCCCCGCCACGGAAGTGGTCAATGAGAGGGGGAAGGCCGTGGCGTAGAAACCCCCGCTCTGCGAAAATACCGGCGCACTGAGCACCTCCGCAAAGCCGATTTTAGTGTCGTTCGACGTACCTGGACTGGTTTCGTTGCTGGAAGCCGTGCGCGGAAAAAACCGCCATGTGCTTGCCCCGTCCGGTTGCCGCCCCCACGAGATATCGGCCTGCTGGGGGCCAAATACCACCTGGTCTACCGGCGTGGTGCCATCGGGGCGATACAGACTGACCGATTCGCCCGCCGCCGCCAGCTTGAACCCCACATGCAACACCCCGCGAGCGGGGGCCTCGCTGGCCCAGAGCAGTAAGTGCCCGTTGGCCGGAACGATGGTCTGCGCCGACCCCGTGGGCAGGCGGTATTTGGTGGGCAGGGCGGGGTTGTCGGTCAGGTAATACCCGGCCAGGTCAACGGCCTCAGAATTTGGATTATAGACCTCGAACCAGTCTTCATACGCGCCGGTACCATCGGCCAGGGTGGCCGTGTTGGCGGCCATAATTTCGTTAATAAAAAGTTGTTGCGCGGTTGCCTGGCCAGTCCCTAAAAGCCACCCGACCAGCAGGGGCACCACCAGCCGGAGCCGCCAACAAGAAACATAGTGCATGAAAATAGTAACAAAGGGTGGATAGACCGAAAACGAGCATCACAACTGAGGAATAGTTTGGCGTAATTCACAGCAAATAACAGCATTTTCGACCGTTTTAACTCACTATTCTGTTAGCACACTTCCGCTCAAGGGTCTGATAGTTAGCTGCGAAACGTGTTGATTACGTGTTTGGGTAGCTGACGAGCAGTGTTCGTTTTGTGTCAGTCTGTCCTTCTTCTTCCAACCGACAGGGCCGGGGTAAGTTGGGCGTGTACGGGGCCTGGCAACGATGCCAAAACAATCGGCCCCTGTGGTGACTCACCCACCGTAAATGTTCTGACATACGTGGTGCCCTCGCTTGCTTCGAGGCAAATCAGGTATTCACCACCGGGCAGGGCAGACAAGTTGAGGGGCAGCACCACCGCTGATCGATACTCTGTTCGGTCCAGAAACTGAGTGGCTCTGTCGGCGGTTAGAATCTGTATCCTGACCGCCTCCGCACCGGCTTGTTCATACCGAACTAGTAGCCCTACTGTGATGGTAGTAGAACTGATTATGACCCGAAAATTACCCGGCGACTCGTCCAGAAAATGTTTTGATCGAAACGTCTGGGCTACGGCCCGGTTTGGTGGCCCGGCACACAGGCTGAATAGCCCCACCACCAACAGGGCAAGCCTGGGTGGAATAGCGAGAAAACGATACATGGCGTGGTTTGTTTAACTGACTGTTTATCAATCTAATGCACACCAAACGTACCCTGATTATTTCGCCTCTTGGTAATTTGCTTATGTCAACGGTAAACGGCTGATTTACCGGCGCAATTGGCCCCCGCCAACGTACCTGCGGGCGGGTCAATCGGGGTTTTCGTGGCTGACCAACACCGGCGGATCAGCATCGATTTCAATGGTACGACCCGCCAGCACCGGCCCGATGCGGAAGGGCTGGGCGTGGCGGGCCACCCACGTGCTGACCTCCAGCGTGTACAGCCCCACCGGCACCGAGGCCATGTCGAGTGGCAGGGCAAACCGGTGTTTGGGGTCGCTGCCTTCGTAGAGGGTTTGCCCCCGCCGGTCACGAATCAGGATATGGGTGGTGCCCCCGGCGGTGTTGGCCACCTGCAACATCAGGGTGGCGGTGCCTTTCAGGGGGTACAAACGTACCTGGAGCGTGGCGGGTGCGGTAATCAGTTTTTTCTGGCCGAACTGGGTTTGCGCCCGTGCGCATTGGCTTCCCAACAGCAGACCAGACAGGAAGATGATTCGGCAAAAATGCCCGGCCCGAAAAATAGCGGCGTGGTTGATATAAACCATGATAAAAACAGTTTAAGTAATTGATAATAAATTGGTTAACTACTCAAAAGTACGTGCTTCCGGTGGGCGTTTGTGGTAAAAAAACCGCATCTTTCGTTATCGGTCGAATGGCTTATTTACCGGTCGACCAGACCAAACCAGATTTCGGGGGCCGTGGCTTATTCGGCAATCAGGGTGTTGGGCAGTACGCCGGCAAACTGTTTAAAATCACGTACCAGGTGCTGGTAATCGTGGTAGTCGGCCTGCACGGCCACGCTCAGCCAGTCCAGCGCGGGGTTGCGTTCTTTTTGTTGAAATGCCCAGCTAAACCGCGCAATCCGGGTAAAGAGTTTCGGCGAAACGCCCATTTGGGCCTCGAACCGCCGTTGAAACTGACTGATACTCAGGCAAGCGCAATTGGCCATCTCGTCGAGCGACACCCGCCCGTGCCGTTCCAGAATCAGATTGGCTCGCCACGTCGAGGGGTTAGCGGGCCACATTCGCCTGTTGCAACCGTTGCCAGAGGTAGGTTTCCAGGTGGTCAATCATGTCGGCATACGACCGGGCATTGGCAATGCGCTCATTGACGCGCCCCACGGGTGGGCCAAGCACGGCTTCGGCATCCACGTTTTTGTTCACCAATTCGGTGCCTGGAGCACGTAAGAATTTGGCGAGCATTCCGGGCTGAAAAATTACTTCGACCATCAAATAATCGGGCGATGGCTGGTAATCGAAACGCGAAAGCTGCTGCCCGAACAGGGTTGTTTTGGGCCGGATGGTTGCACCCTTTCCGTTATTCTCGTTGGCCGTTAAAAAGCCCCGTGCGTAGAATAAAAGTCCCTGCCGGGGCGAAGCCGGAAATGGTTTGGACGGAATGTTGGCCGAGGCCGGAGCCGAGATATGCAACAGCAGATATTCGGCTATAAAAGGCCGCAGGTGAAGCGCGGGCTGAATGATCTGATGGGTCATAACCTTCTTGTAATGAGCGAATTAAGTCCGTTGGTGCGTGGGTATCAACGGCTCGTCTTTCGCCACGGTTGTGCTTTCAGGTACGTCAGGCTGCGCCAGAGCCACTCTACGGGGCCGAAATGAAACCGCGTCAGCCAGGCGTTGGCCAGCAGAATTTGCCCGGCGAAAAACAGCAGCCCCAGCCCCACGGATGCCGCCAGGCCCATGCGCCCCAACTGCCCCAGCCCGTAGCCCAGAAACACCAGCACCCCAAAGATGGAACCGGTCAGGTACGTGGTGAGGCCCATGCGCCCCACGGCCACCAACCGGTGCAACAGCCACGCCCGCGTTTGCCAGAACAACAGCGTCACGCCCGCCACGTAAACGGTTGACAGTGAGGCTTGATGCACGTCGAACGCCGTTGCGCCCCACACCGCCACCCACCCCGGCGCGGGCGGACCAAACAACAGGGCCATGCCCCCGTTGGCCGCAAAGTAGACAGTAGATACCACGGCCAGGCCCCCCGACACCGCCAGCAGGTTTCGGAAGAAAATCCGGTGTGCCGGGCTATCGACAAAAAGGCGTTTGCGCCCCGCCCACACCCCCAGCAGAAACAGCCCCAGCGTGATGAACAGCCGCCCCGTGAGGAGTTGAAAAAACAACGTACCCACCAGCGCACCGTTGGCGTTCATGGCCACCACCTCGGCCAGTGTACCCTGCTGTTTGATGCGAAATTCGGTCTCGGCCATTTTCATGAATTCCGCCCCCTGCGCCTTGCCCGCTTCGATCTGCGCGGCAGTTGGCGGCGGGGCAAACATCCCGGCCACGCGGCTCACCAGCAAGGGCGCGTTGAGCACCAGCAGCAACCCCAGCACGAGCACCAGGCGGTTGTTCAGGTGCCGGGCCAGCAGTAGCACCAGACCCAGCAGAGCATAAATTCGCAGAATATCGCCCGAATAGAACAGGCTGTGGATGAACCCAATGGCGAACAAAATCAGGAGCCGCCAAGTCGTTCGCCCCACAAAAGACCGCCCCGCCCGCGCTGCGTTGTCCATCTGAATGGCGAAGCTGAGGCCGAACAAAAACGAGAAAATGGTAAAGAATTTGCCGAACGTCAGGTACGTGGCCGCATCGCCCACCCAGACATCGAGGGGCGAAAACAGGATGTTGTAGCTGGCAGGAGCCATGCCCGCCAGGTATTGCCCGGAGCAGTGGTTTGCCATGATGCCGACCAGGGCAAACCCCCGCAGCGCGTCAATGACATCAATACGGCCAGAAGCCGTGGCCGGGGCGGTACCTGTTGCGGGGGAGAGGGGTTGTGTGGTCATGGGTATAGCTTGGTTAAGGATGTTTAATTGGCGCGTCGGCTTTCGTCTTCCGAACCCGACCGGCGCGATGAGGCCGATTTAACTTTCTGGTTGCCAAACGAATAGCTGACGTTCAGCAATGCCACCCGCGTATCGAACTTAATGACCACGGCCTGCCGGTTGCCGGGCAGATCGGTGGTGAGGATGATGCGGTTGCTGTGGAAAATATCCTGCACCGAGAACTTGATTTTCAGCTTGGCCGACACGCTTTTCTGCACACCCGCATCGGCCGAGGCTTGCCAGGGGGAGCGGGCCGCCACATCAATAGCGGGCGTTCGCAGCCAGCCGGTCAGTTCGGCGGTCCAGCCGTGGCCCAGCGTGAGGGCATTGTTGGCGTTGAGCCGCCCGGCCAGGTTCTGAAACGAGACCGGTTTGCCCTCATACTCGAACTGGTAGTGGTTATAAAAGGCCAGCCAGTTGGTTTGCAGTTGCCAGCGTTTGCCCAGGCTGATGGGCCAGCCAACCGTGGCCGTGTACCCCACCGA
>JAYUKZ010000059.1:0-1395 GCA_043763995.1 Fibrella sp. | reverse complement strand
CAGGAAAAACTGGCCAATTCGCTCCGGCCCGACCAAGTGAATGCCGCTGATTATCAGATCATTTATTTCACCGGCGGGCACGGCACCCTCTGGGATTTTCCCCAGAACACGTACCTGCAAGCCATCACGCGGCATATTTACGAACACGGCGGCATGGTGGCGGCGGTGTGCCACGGGGTGGCCGGGTTGCTCAACGTGACCCTCTCCGACGGCACGCCGTTTTTGAAAAACAAACAGGTGACGGGCTTTTCCAACATAGAAGAAAAGCTGGCCCGGCTCACGGAGGAGGTGCCTTTTTTGCTGGAAGATGCCCTGAAAGAGCGCGGCGGTCTCTACAGCAAATCGCTCATTCCGTATATGCCTCATATTGAGGTAGACGAACGGCTGGTGACGGGCCAAAACCCCCTCTCGGCCCGAAAAGTAGGCCGCAAAGTGGTGGAGGAAATGTTCGAAAAATAGTTTACGAAAAACTACCTTTCAACCGCTTCCTGCGGAAACAGGGTGCGGAAGGGGGGCAGAATCTGGTCTTTTTCCGACACAATTGGACTGTTTATACCCCAGTCGATGCGCAGGTCGGGGTCGTCCCAGCAGATGCCGCCTTCGGCCTGTTTATTGTAAACGTCGGTGCATTTGTAGCTAAAAATACTGTCTTGCAGGGCCACAAACCCGTGAGCAAAGCCCGCCGGAATCCAGGCCATGTTGGCCAGGGCTGCATCGAGCAGAAACGTTTCGTATTGGCCAAACGTGGGCGATTCGGGGCGGCAGTCAACGGCCACATCCAGCACCTGCCCCGCAATGACCCGCACCAGCTTACCCTGGGCAAACGGCTCGCGCTGGAAGTGCAACCCCCGCAACACGCCTTTGGTGGAAAACGACTGGTTATCCTGCACAAACTCAACCGGAATGCCCAGGGAGGTAAACAACGGCTTGTTATACGACTCGAAAAAGTGGCCCCGCTCGTCGTCAAAAATGCGGGGAATCAACTCCAGGAGGCCATCAATGGCGGTGTGACGTACTTGCATAGGCGGGCTTAAAATCAGCGCAAAAATAGACTTCCCGGCGCAACTTTTGTACTTTTGAAACGACCCATTTTAGACAATGGTATTTGTTCACTATGAATTACCAGGCGTTAGCGGCCCAAATTCGGCACAAACAATCGTACCTGTGCGTGGGGCTGGATACCGACGTTCGGCGGCTGCCGCCCCACCTCACCCACGTACCTGACCCGGTTTTTGCCTTTAACAAGGCCATTATTGATGCCACCGCGCCCTACGCCGTGGCCTACAAACCCAACACCGCGTTCTACGAAGCACAAGGGCCACGCGGCTGGGAGAGCCTGCAAAAAACGCTGGAATACATCCCGAAAAACTGCTTTACCATTGCCGATGCCAAACG
>JAYUKZ010000058.1:0-18842 GCA_043763995.1 Fibrella sp. | reverse complement strand
CAGCGGCGGACCGCATCAATAGTACAATGAAAACTTTATAAAGTACCAAACAATACAAAAAGTACGACAAAACTTTCGCATATTAACGAGTTGGCGGCTATTTTAAAAGGACTCATCATCAAAAGAAACACCTTGATATTCCAAGTTTTTTTGTTCGGCACAACCAGAGAAATGACTACCTAAACTATTAATTACAAGATATGTATGACCACCCAGATTTTTATTTTTGCTGACATCTTTGACAACCAATAATCGTTTTAAATTTAGAAACGGACTAAATTTATCATTGCCAATTTCAAGGTCTGCAAGAACAATATTGTCGTCAAGTTGCGACAATACTTTTTTCAAATACCCAACTGTTAATTCCATAATTTTAGTTTTTTAATTTATTTTGCAAACAAATTAATGTCTGTTGTCCTCTGTCAAAAAATGAGTGTTGGCTTTCAATAACCCAAAGTTCTTTTTTGACTAACGACTTTAATATTTCAATCTCTTTTTTAGTAAATGAAAATGTATTTTCCATGATTTTTAATTTACAATTTAACGCCCGACAAGTTCGGACGTTTGGGCTTACAATTCAATACGGACAACGCCTTAAAACAGCCGCCAACATGGGCTTGTGGCAAGTGGGGCTGACGGAAGTTATTGGACTTTGTAACTTAATTTATCTTTTGTTCCGTCTGACGGAAACTAATTAAACATTTGTAAGTAACTCAAAATCAGTAATTTATATCGGCTTACGTTACGGGCAGACGAGTTTCAAAAACCCCACCTGCCACAAGCCCTGATACGTTATCGGCAACCGCAGAAATGCACTCGGGACAATTTGACAAGCTCAACTATTTGCGACTTTTGGACAAATCAAATATCTATAAAGTTTGACAATTGGAACAAAAATCCCACCCACCCACCCCCAAATGACCGTTAAATAAGAATTCCTTGGTTATAGAAAGTGAAATATTTAATATTATGGATTACTTTAACAATTAACTCAATTTTCAATCATGGCGACAACTGACAAAAATAATGCCCCTCAACAAACTGACATTTTAAAGTTTGTTATTGTTCGCCCACCAGAGTTAATTTCAATCGAAAATCAAAGTAAGCACTATATTTCGCCCAATTTAGGCGTAATAAACAAAGAAATGTTATCAAAATTTAGTGATAGCTATTTCATACTTTCAAAGCACAAAAAACAAGTTTTTGAACTTTATAGACAATTGAATGAAAGTAACCTTTTGCATGAAAAAATCAAAAGTATTTCTGAGTCACTTAAAGCAGAATTTGATAAAATACAAGCACTTTTTGATACAGACTTTGAAAGAATAAAAGCATTTCAAATCAGGGAAATTGATAGGCTAAATATTCAGTACAATGAAAGTTTTAATCATCAAATATCATCTGACGAACTTGATAATTTACAACAAGAAATTAGTTTTTTAAAAAGACAACTTGAAAAATTTGAGGATATTACGTTTGTAGATTTCTTATTTCTCAATCTTGCAAAGCGTTACAAAGAAAACTTCCATTCACATCAAAGACAACTAAATAATCTTGAATTAGATTTAGCACTTATTAAATGCCTAAATTTTATAACCTTTTTAGAAACACTAAACATTGTAGATTTTAAAAAAATTGAGCCAAAAGATATTAAAGCCCTTCACAGTTCATGGAAAGTATTGCCAATTATAGATAATATTTATGAATTTTTAGCAGAGGTAAGCATTCCTAATCAAAATAATATTGTCCGCAATATAGGGAAAGCAGATTTAAAAGTAGTCAAACAAAAACTAATTAGATATCAAACTGGCGAAATTGCTCATATTGAAAATGTATTAAAAGGTGAATCAAAGGAACGAAAACACCGCCAATTAGACCGCACAGAAAACATCTTCACCACTTCAACAGAAACTATTGAAGAAACAACAAGAGATACACAGACAACTGACCGTTTTGAGCTTCAAAAAGAGGTACAAAAAGCTGTCCAAGAAAAAATGGATATTACGGCAGGTGTAACCGTATCAGGGAAGGGAATTGTAGAGTACAGTGCTCATGCAGATTTTGCATATTCAACAGCCAAACAAGATTCTGAAAAAACGGCATCAACGCTTGCCAAAGAAATTATTGATAAATCCGTAAGCCGAATACAAAAAACAGTAAGGGAAGAACGTACCACAAAAACTATTCATGAAGTTGAAGAACTTAATACTCACACAATAGACAATAAAGGGGGTGATGCAAATAATATTAGTGGTATTTATTGTTGGGTCGATAAAGTCTATTTAGCAGAATTATACAATTATGGGCAAAGATTGATGCTTGAAGTATCTATTCCAGAACCAGCTACTTTTTACAGGCAATTATTTGATAAAAGAAAGGAAGCACCTGAATCATTAACTAAAAGCAAACCCGATGATTTACCTGATGGCTTTTCTCATGAAAATATAACTTATGATAAATATAAAGAATTAGCTATAAAATACCAAGCAGAAGCTGTTAAACCACCTTTAAAAAAGTTTACGACCATTGCTGCGAATCTTACATTCAAACAAGATACCCATAAGGCTACTGCGGAAAGCACTTCCTCTGAAAAATTGATTGTACCATTAGGATATACTTTAAAATATGTTCGTTATGATTATGCGATTGCACATTGGAACGGTGCTTACTGTACAATACTTATTGGTGACCACGAGATAAGTCCAGATATAAAAGTAGGTGTATCCGATTATAACAAACCAAAAGTTACAAATAAAAGCGGTATGACAATTATTTCAAGTTCAGATATTGAGCAATCAATACTTTCTTATGAACAAGGCATGGTTGTCCCCATTTCAATTGTTTCGTATGATTGTTTTGGTGCTTCTGTAAATGTTGTGGGTCATTGTGAAATAACAGAACATGAAATCCAACAATGGCAAATAGACACCTACGAAAAAATTGTTGCTGGTTATAATAAACTTTTACAAATTTATGAAGATAGTCTAAATGCACATGAAGTGCAAACAGGCATACAAATACAAGGTCAAAATCCTCTGATAAATAGAGAAATAGAAAAAACAGAGCTAAAAAGGCAATGTATTGAAGCATTGTTAGATAATGCTATCGAAACAAAATATGGCGAATTTAACGGTTTAAAAGATGCAAGACCACCAGCAACAATTACACCACGAATAAATTTTGCAAATTCAATTCCACAAAATCGAACAATTCAATTTTTTGAGCAAGCCATAGATTGGACAAATTTAACCTACTTATTTTATCCTTATTTTTGGGGAAAAGAAGAAAGATGGGAAATGCTTGCAGATTCACAAGATATTGACCCAATATTTACAAAGTTTTTACAAGCAGGTTCAGCAAGAGTATCATTGCCTGTTACTAAAAACTATGAATTTGCTATTCAACATTATTTAGCCACTGGACAAATATGGTCAAATGGCGAATTACCAGCAATCGGAAATGAAATGTATTTGTCTATTGCAGACGAAATAAGAAGGCAGACTGATGAAAATTATGGTGAGCCTGTAAAAGAAGGCGATTGGGAAATTGTTATTCCTACTACTTTGGTTTATTTGAAAGAAGATGATAATTTACCTGATTATACGAAATAATTTCTAATATAACAACAAAATGGACATTAAAAGGTCACCTATTAGCTTTACAGGCGTAATTCCAATGGAGTTACATTCAGTAACAGAATTAATTTTCAAAAAGCTGAATGATGATATTGATATGCCATTAGATGAGAGGAAAAGATTAAAAGAATGGGAGGAATCTGAAAAAAAATATGAGTTTAATTATATTCCAATAAAAAATGTACTAACATATAATAATGAAAAGGATTTCTTGCAGATTAATGATATGGATGCACATTTATTAAAAAACAATTTTTATAACCCTGAAAAAAAAGAGCTTAATTTTCAATACGGTAAATCTCATTCAAACTATAAATTTGTTGTGTACAAATTTAATATTAATAATGAAGATGAATTAGTTCTCGTAGGCTATAATCCAGAATACTTAGTTCAATCAAATTATTTGTCCTATTTGGTACATTTTCATCCAATACCACAAGTAGAAGGTATTTATACTAACCCGAATCCATTTCATATTGATTGGCTGTATTTTCAATTTTATAAAAATATTAAGCGTTTTTCTTTTCAAATTGAGTATGCAAGAAAGCCATTTATCATCATCATTCCCCAAATGAAAAGAGGTGGAAAAGGTCTAAAATCTTTAATGAAAATTAAAAATTTAGAAAGGTTCTTATTGGGTGTTCAGTTGGATATATTGCGTAGAGAATACATTTTGAATGGAAATAAATTTTTATTTGATATTAAAAATATTTCATTATCCGCTCATAGTAACGGAAATGATACACTTGAAACATTTGTAAAACAAAATTTGCTTTTTGATAAAACCTTAAATAAACATTCTCTAAATCCAATAATTTCTAACATACTTGTTTTTGACCCCCCTTCATTACCACCTACTGTTGTTAGTCAGATAATCCCGTTATTGAAAAAATACTATAAAAATAGAATTATTCTTTTTACCCAAACCAAAAAATATATTGATGACTTAAAGATGCCAAGTGACAAATTTTATATATTTGATGACATAAATTATATTCACAATAATAACCTTGGAATACACCTTAAAAAAGAATTTTGGATTAAAGACCCTATAATTGTAAATAAAGTAAATTTACACGGAAAAAACGGGATTAGAAATGAAGCATTAATGTGGAGTAGAGTACATGGATATATTGCAGATTATTTTATGAAAGAAGGGATAAGAAATACATTTTTCTAAACTATTTTGTACGTTTATATTTGGACAAATCGTCCGACAGACAAAAGCGGCAGCCGATAACATGGGTTTGTGGCAAGTGGGGGCTGACGGAAGTTATTGAACATTTGGAATTCTTTTGTACTTTTGTTTCGGCGGACGAAAACCTACTGAACATTTGTAAGTAATTGAACATCAGTAATTTATATTGGCAGACATTCGGGCAGACGAGTTTCAAGTTCCCCACCTGACCACAAGCCCTTTACGTTAGTGGAGTTTAAACAATTCAACAACATGATAAAAAATAAATTTTTAATATAAAAAATTATATTTTTTATTTTTACATTCTTTAACGTTATTGTGTTGCCTTCTTCATCAGACGGTCAACCCTCTTTGACTAGTCGTGACAAGCAATCTTGGATGCTACATCCATTTAAAAAAGAAGAAAAATTATTTCCTATTCTCAAAAGTGATTCAACATCGTTTTTTTGCCCGATTACAAAAAAAGAAGTAAAATGGCAAGAAATGTTTGTCTTTAACCCTGCTGCAATTGTAAGAAACGGCAACGTTTATCTACTTTTCAGGGGAGAGGATAAAATCGGTAAATTTGGTGGTACGTCACGATTAGGTATCGCTGAAAGTTCTGATGGTCTACATTTTACTAAACATTCAATGCCAATACTTTTTCCTGATAATGATGCCTATTTGGAATACGAAATTGAAGGAGGTTGCGAAGACCCAAGAGTTGTTGAAAGCGAAGACGGTACCTATGTTTTGACTTATACGGCATTCAATGGAAAATTAGCAAGACTGTGCGTAGCTACATCAAAAGATTTATTCCATTGGGAAAAGCGTGGACTTGCCTTTGGCAAAGCCAAAAATGGAAACTATTCTGAACTGTGGTCTAAGTCTGGTTCAATTATTTGCAGAAAAGTAAATGAGAAATTAATTGCAACCAAAGTCAATGGAAAATATTGGATGTATTGGGGAGAAGCGGATATTTTTTTGGCAACTTCTGATAATCTGATTGACTGGGAGCCTGTCTTGAAAGAAGAGAAAACTGGCAAAATACTTTCTGCATATCTTGGAAATGGCAGCTATAAAGTACAGTTTGCTGAACCAAAATATCATTTCAAGACAGCAGTAGCCATTCGTGAGGGGAGGTTTGATTCAGAACTGGTAGAACCAGGCCCACCCGCATTGATAACCAAACAAGGAATTTTGTTTATCTACAATGCTTCTAACAGTGGAAGCAAAGGTGATAAAAATTTATTGAGTGGAGAGTACACAGTCGGTCAGGTATTATTTGATATAAAAGATCCTTCATCAATCATTGGAAGATGTCAAAATTATTTTCTTAGGGCAGAGAAGAAAAATGAAATTTCCGGACAAATGTCAAATACTGCCTTCGTCGAGGCAATGGTTTTATTTAAAGGAAAATGGTTTATATATTACGTAATGGCAGAAGCTGGAATTGGAGTAGCTACCTGTACTAAAAGTTTAGACTAAAGGGATTAACCACACCGTTTCATTCTATGCCTTTTTTCTATTTACGATGTAAATCACAGAAAATATAAACTTTCACTACCATGCGGTTTGGCGTTACGGGGGACAGGACGTTGAAACATCGGCTGTAGTTCGCTAACAACTGCGGTTTCAACTCGACGTTAATACTTTAACTTTAGTTGTTATCTTCAACTTTTAAATAAATATAGGGCTTCAGTTGTGAGTGGACGTTTTTCAAGGCCCCCACCTGACCACAAGCCCTATTCGTTGGTGGTAAGTATAGTAAACCCAAAAAGAGGGCTGTTACGTGTCTGTAACAGCCCTCTTTTCATGAAAATTGACGTACCTAGATCGCCAGTTTTTCGCGGATGATACCTTCGAGGTAGTCGCGGATGGGCTGGATCTTGATGTTGCTCACCACTTCTTCGGCAAAGGCGTAGAGCAACAACGTCCGGGCGGCATCTTTAGGAATACCGCGCGACTGGAGGTAGAACAGGGCCTCTTCGTTCATCTTGCCCGTGGTGGTGCCGTGCGAACACTTCACGTCGTCGGCGTAGATTTCCAGTTGGGGCTTGGTGTTCATGCTGGCATCGGGCGAGAGCACCACGTTTTTGCACGATTGGTAAGCGTTGGTTTTTTGCGCGTCGGGGCGCACGTAGATTTTACCGTTGAAAACGCCCGTGCCCTGGTCGTTGAGGATGCCCTTATACAGTTCGCTGCTGTAACAGTTGGGCATGGCGTGGTCAACGAGGGTGTGGTTATCGACGTGTTGTTTGCCGTTGGGCATATACAGGCCGTACATATGCGATTCGCTGTGTTGGCCAGCCAGCACAATATTCAGGTCGTTGCGCACAAAGCCGCCGTTAAGCGTGATGGTGGCGTTGTAGTAATGCGTGTTCTCGGCTTGGCTCACCTGGGTACGGCCAATGTGGTAGGCCCGCTCCGATTCGTTCTGAATCCGGTAGTGTTCCAGGCGGGCATCGGCGGCCATGACCACCTCCGTCACCACGTTGGTAAACGCAGCCATGTTGCCCAACGTCCGGTACGATTCGGCTACTTTTACCTCCGAATTGCGCCCCACAATAAGCAGGTTGCGCGGTTGCGAGGCCACGTTCTGCGTGCGGGCATCGGTAATGAACCGCACAATAACCGGCTCGGCCACGGTACGGTTGTCGGGAATGCGGATGAATACGCCGTCTTGCGCAAAGGCGGTGTTAAGGGCCGTAAACGCGCTATCCTGAAAATCGGCGTAGCGGCTGAAATGGAGGCCAATGGTCTCGGCATCCGTTTGTTGGGCCTGCGCAAAACTCTTGATTTGCAGGTGCGTGTCGGGGCTGACGATCTGCGAGAGGTCGGGGCGGTAATGGCCGTTTACGAAATAGAGAATGTTGCCTTCCAGGTTCGGAATCTGAAGCGGTAGCAGGTCGGCGGCGGTCAGGGCGGTACCCACGTCGAAATTGTACTGCTCGGCCAGCATCGCTTTCACGTTGGAATACTTCCATTCTTCGTGCCGGATAGTGGGGAAACCCAGCGTCTCAAACGTTTGCAGGGCCGACTGACGTACCTGATGAAAAGCCGATTTCCGTTCGCCGTTCAACAGGGCTTCCCCCTCGCGGAAAGCCGCCAGCAGGTGATCTTTGAAAGACGTATAGTGTTGTGCGTTCATTTTTTTTCAATTAAGAATTAAGAATGAAGAATCAAGAACTAGAACCTGTGGTGCTGTTAGTCAAGCCGGTTTTATTAATTCTTAATTTTTAATTCTTAACTGGCAACTACGCCGCCTCTTCTACCTCGGCTTTTATCCAGTCGTAGCCTTTTTCTTCCAGTTCGTAGGCCAGCTCTTTCGGTCCCGATTTCACGATGCGCCCGTTATAGAGTACGTGAACAAAGTCGGGAATAATATAATCGAGCAGCCGTTGGTAGTGCGTCACCACAATGGCCGACCGGTCGGGCGAGCGGAGTTTGTTTACGCCTTCGGCTACAATCCGCAGCGCGTCGATGTCGAGGCCGGAATCGGTTTCGTCCAGAATGGCTAGTTTGGGTTCCAGCATGGCCATCTGGAAAATTTCGTTGCGCTTTTTTTCGCCTCCCGAAAACCCTTCGTTCAACGACCGGCTCAACAGCGATTGGTCAATGTTGACAAATTTCATGCGCTCTTTCATCAGCCGCAAAAACTGCACGGCATCGAGCGGGTCCTGGTGGCGGTATTTACGAATCTCGTTCATGGCCGTTTTCAGGAAGTTGGTAGTGCTCACGCCGGGAATTTCGATGGGGTACTGGAAGGCCAGAAAAATACCCTCCGCCGCCCGCATCTCCGGCGACATGTCGAGTAAATCTTTCCCGTCGAAGATCACCGATCCTTCGGTTACGTCATAATCTTCGCGCCCGGCCAAGACTGATGCCAGGGTACTCTTGCCCGAACCGTTCGGCCCCATGATGGCGTGGACTTCTCCGGGCTTCACCTCCAGGTTGATGCCTTTCAGAATTTGCTTTTCGCCGATGGAAGCCTGTAAGTTACTGATTGATAGCATATTGCGGTATACGTGAACGCCAATTTGAGGGGGCAAAGGTACGGCTTTGCCCCCAGAGTTTGCTTAGTTGAAACAAACAAATCCAGTTAAAAGTTACCCCCGCTTCTGCGCTTGCCCTGAACGCAAAAAGCCCCCGACCAACTGGCCGGGGGCTTCTGTTTCCGCTACGTAGCTTAGTTCAGCTTCCGAATGCTGATGGGCACACACTTCGGAGCCGGGCAAACGCAGTTGGCGGGTTCGAGCAAGACCGTCAGGGTGGCTATGCAGCTACCGTCGGCGTTGTACAACTTCACCAGGTACGTTGCCTGCGTGCTTGGGTCGGGCAGGTTGATGAACGTGATGCTGGTGCCCGTTACCGTGGTGGCGGCCCCAAAAGCGGCAGCGTTGTTGGCGTTGGCCGTCGAAATGCTGGCTCTGGCGGTGTTTTGCAGACCCGAAATCACGATCTCCGCGTTGGGGTTAGCTGTGCCGCCTGTGCAGGTAGCCCGTTTGGCCAATGCCGTTCCCGACGGTGCCGGCGTAACCGTTACCGTGGCCGTGATGGCTGAGGTACAGCCCGTTGGCAGGGTACAGGTAGCGGTGTAGTCGGTGGTTTGCAACGGCGTTACCGGTAAAATGCTGCCCGTTTCGTTGTTCGACCAGCGCACTGTGCCGCCTGTGCAACCCGTTACACTCAGCACCGCCTCGGTCCCCTGGCAAACAATTGGGCTGTTAAGCTGAAGCGATGGCGTTGGGTTTACAGTCACCGTAGTAGAAGCTACACCAGAGCAACTGGTGATCTGATCCGTAACGGTGACCGAATAAGGCGTGGTGGTGCTTGGCGAGACCGTGATGGACGCGGCGTTGGTGGCCGTAGCCGACCAGCGGTAGTTGAACGACGTACCTGGCGTGGCAGCGGCGGTTAGTACCGTTGGCAACCCATTACAGATGGTGAAACTCGGTGCCGCACTTATGTTGACGGCCAATACAGGGTTCACCGTGACCGTGGCGGTGGCACTGCTCACACAACCAAAGTTGTTCGTTACCACCACCGTGTAGGTCGTGGTGGCCGTTGGCGTGGCTGTTACGCTGGCACCCGTGCCGGTGATAGAAGCCGATGGCGACCAAGCATAGGTGAAGCTAGACCCGCCCGTGGCAATGGCCGAAAGCGTGGCCGAGGTGTTCAGACAGATGGTTTGACTGCCCACCGTGGCCGTAACCGCCGGGTTCACCGTGACCGTGGCCGTAGTGCTGCTCACACAACCGAAGTTGTTCGTTACCACCACCGTGTAGGTCGTGGTAGCTGCAGGTGTGGCCGTTACTGAAGCACCGGTTCCTGAGATGGAAGCCGATGGCGACCAGGCGTAGGTGAAGCTAGACCCGCCCGTGGCAACCGCCGAAAGTGTGGCCGACGTGCCAAAGCACATGGTCTGGCTGGCCACCGTGGCCGTGACCGATGGGTTTACTGTAATGTTTACTGTGGCAAACGCCGGACAGGCGTTGTCGGCCGTTGGTGTACACGTAACCGAGTACGGGTTCGAGCCAATGACCAGCGGTGTGACCGTGATGGTAGACAAACCGTTGCTGGCCGGGCCGGTGCTCCAGGTCAGGGTGCCGTTGGTGCAGTTGGTGGCCGATAAGCTCACCGTTGACCCAAAACAAACCGTCAGGCTGGAGGCCGTCAGGATGGGGGGCGTAACCGAGCCGTCGTAAATTACGATGGGGCAGCAACTGCTGGTCTGGCAGTCTGCGCTTCCGGCCAGGGCCGTGTAGGTATACGTACCTGATGTCAGAATGGTAAGGCTGTTGCCCGTGCCAATGGTGGCCCCGTTGCGATACCATTGCACGTTGGTCAGGCTGGCATCCAGGGTGGTAGCGAAGCTTTCGCCCGCGCAGAGCCGAACGGGCACCGTGAAACAGGCGCGGGCAATGTTGTTGCGGGGCGTAGCGTCGGGCGTAGAACTGGTAGCAGCGGCAACGTTCGAGAGCACTCCGTCGGCGTTGGCGCGAACCGTTACGCCGTAAGAACTGCTGGCAGCGGCAGTAAGGCTCCCCACCGACCAGGTCAGCTCGACCCGGCCCGAAGCCAATAAGGCTGTGGTGGCCAACGGCGAAGAGGTTACGTAGCCCATTCCTGTATCGAGCGTATCTTTTATGACCACGCCAAAGGCTGTACTGCCGCCCACGTTGGTGAGGCTCACGGTGAAGGTGGCCGTGCCGCCTTTCGCCACGCTGAAACTATCTGCCGATTTGGTCAGTGCAATATCCGGGTCGCCGGCGGCATAACCGAAACTTTGGTTGGTGATGGTGCCACCCGCGCTGCTGGTAACTTGTATGGCGGCGGTACTGCCGTAGAGCATCGCATCGCTGTTGGCGTTGGGGTCGCTGCCCTGGTTGGCCAAAACCAGTTTAAGCCCCACAGGGGCATCGGCGGCTTTGATCCGAATGTCGTAGTCGGTGCTGGCCTGAATGCCGGTGAAGGAATACAGTCCACTGGTGTTGGTCTTCACCGATTGCCGAAGTACCCCGTCGCGGGTGTAGAGGCATACCGTTACGTTGTTGATACCCGATTCTGCGGCATCGAAAATATTGTTCTGGTTTGCATCCAAAAAAACGTAGTTACCCCCTGGTGCGGGGCCAACCAAGTAAGGAGCGGGGCGGGGCGGGGCGGCCAAAGCTGCCGCGCCGGGCAGCAGAAAGACCAGTAGAGCCAGGAGGTAATGTAGCCTGGAAAGCAGGTGGGTACGTGTTCTCACGGAGTTATTTGGGTTTAGAAATGAAGGGTGTATGAAAAGGTTAGAAGTAGACGGGTAAAGCTGAGTGTGGTAGAAAATCGGTTGGCATAGTGGTAGGGTATATATTTTTGATGAACAAAAGATAGATTTCGGGAACAGAGTATTATTACTTATGCTTATTACTCAAGTTAGGGAGTTAAACAGTTACTTTTGTGTGTATGTGCAATTCGCGTACCAGAGTCGCAAACAAGTCACCAAAAAATGCTGTCGAATTCATGCAGCCGGTCAAATGTTGTGAGTTTAGGTAAAAACAATTATTCATAAAATATTGATAATCAGTATTTTATGATAAAAATTAATCAACTAACGATCCTGTTTTTACCCTTGGGAAGCTGTAAAAAAAATTCGAAAGATATTTTTTTTCATCCCCCCAATAGCCCCGCAGAGGAGTAGCTAACTTGCTGGTTAATAGCCAGCTTTTCAACGTCAGGGGGTTGGTAAAACTTAAGGCTGATTTTGGGGGTCTCCGGCCCTGGGCGAAGCTAGAGCCGACGGTACCGGATGGGCAGACACGGAAGAGGCAAGCAGGTGGAACAAGGGAATACTTCGCCCGTTAGTTGCTGCACCCGGCACCCGGCGTTGCTGCTGCTGTTGTTGCTGTCGCGCAAGGTGAGGCTGTAGAGCGAGATGCCGTCGGCCCGGAAACCGCCCGCGTTGGGTTGGCCCGTGCCGCCCAGGCCCACGGTGGTGCCGTAGGGCGTGCCGCCGGGGTTGAGCACCGTGCCGCCCAGGCCCAGCGCATCGGCCCCCAGCACTACCTCATACCGCCCCGCCGCGCCCGGCGTGGGGTTGGTGGCCTGCACCTGGAGGGTGTAGAAATCGTCGGTGGTGGTGGCGTTGGTGGCGTTATTCTGGCAGGCACTTTGCCCAAACAAAGTCACCACTACGCCGGGCTGCTGCACCACGCTGCTGCTATTCGTGGCGGTGCAACCGGTTTGGTTATTAGCCGACAGTACCGTATACGTACCTGGTGCAGTGGCGGTGATGCTGGGCGTGGTGGCCGCAAAACCCGCCGGGCCAGCCCACTGAAAAGCCACCGCCGTTTGGCTGTTGGTGGCCGTGAGCACGGTGGCCGAGCCGCTGCTTTGGCACGTGAGGGTGCCGTTGTTCACCGTAGTAACGAGCGGCACAGCACAGGCCGTGGCGATGCCATACGAAACGGTCGAGTTCAGGCGGGCATTGTTGGGCAGGGCACCCGTCCAGGAGAGGGTTAGGTTGCCCGTGACGGTAAAAGGCTGGTTGGGCGCGTTGGTTTTCAGTATCAGCGTGGCACTGGCAGCACTGTTTGTTACCGACCCCGACGAGACCGTGGTGTTGAGCGGAACACCGTTGAAAGCCAGGTTGTCGAACTGCGTCAGGTACGTGGCCGTGGAAAGGGAACTGGTAGACGAAGTTACGAACTGAAGCGCGTTGTAGTTTACCGCCGCCGGGGGCGTGTTGGCCAGGCCCGGCTGTTGGGGGTCAACGGCCATCGTGGTCGAGGTAGCTCCCGACACGATCCGGTATACCAATTTATTGACCGTTGGCACCGCTGCCGGGTTGTAGGTTAGCGTAAACGAGGCCGGCACGCCGTTGGCCCAGGCCAGTTCGCCCTGCACCAGCGGGTTGCTGCCCGACTGGGTAAAGGCCGTTTCCCAGGTGGCCCCGCCCACCGTGCCGCTGCCGATCCGGGCCTGGGTGGTGGTGTTTTGAAAACTAAACTGCCCGCTAGCCGACTGCCCCGGCGGAAAATAGAGCAGGTGAACGGGCTGGCAACTGGCGGCACAAGCCGTGAAGCAGGCCGGTGGCCCCGTCACGGGCAAACTGGCCACGCCGCAGCCCGCAAGGGATGTAGACACCGTCCGCGTGGCCCCGTCCGATTCGGCCAGCAGTGTGTAGGCCACCGTGGTACTGGCGGTAGCAGTCACTACCGAAGTTAGAAAATGGGCACCGTTGCCAATAAATAACGTATTGCTGGCCAGTAGGTTAGAGATTGTAACTACCCCCGTGGTGCTGTATTGATTGGTGGTCAGGTTGCACACGCCCGCCGTGGCCGTGAGCGTGAGGCTACAAGTCGGAACAATGGTCAGCGTGTAGGGAACAGCCACAGTACAGGCGCGGGCATCGGTCACAACAACCGTCAGAGAAGTTATGGTGGCCTGCGTGGGCGTGCCGGCCAGTAGTCCGGTGGTGCTCAGGCTGAGGCCCGTGGGCAAACTCCCCTGTCCCACCGTGAAATTATAGGGAGCCGTGCCCCCGCTGGCGGTGAGTTGCTGGCTATAGGCTGTGCCAACTTGCCCCGCCGTAAGCGAAGCGGGCAAGACGGTGATGGCCGTACAGAAGGTGCAGGTGGCGGGGCTGGTGTAGGTAGCTAACGCCGAGCCGCAGCCGGGTAAGCTCACCGTGAGCGTATGGGTAGCCACGCCGCTCACCAGGCCCGAAAGCGAATAGGCCACGCTCGTTGCCGCCGCCGGAACCGTCACTGTCAGGCTTCGGGGGCCATCGGTCAACGTAGCCGTGCCGCCCCCGGTATTTAGCGAAAGACTGATGGTTCCGGTTACGGTGTAAAGGTTGGTAGCCGTTTGGCACGTACCTGGCGTGGGGGTAGGCAGCGACAGGGCGCAGGTGGCTGAGGCTTGAACACAGGTCTGAATGGTGCAGTCGACCTGGTAGTTATTCAGCGGCACACTATTGGATGAGATAGCGTCGAAATTACCACCGCTGGTGTTTCGGTCACAAAATTTCATGTTGGTTCCCCGTAGGCTGCCCGCCGCCCCAATAGTAGACGTACCGTTTTCTACGATTATCTTTCCGTTCATGCCCGAGAGGGTATTGTTCAGCGTCAGGTTTCCATTGGAAATAGCCAGCGTACCATCCACAAAACCGGGGCCGTCGAAGACCACGTTCCCGTTCACTTTCATGCACCCGCCGGGGTCAAGCCGGTACTCTTTTCCCGGCCCTTTGTTACCCACAATAAATTCGCAGGCCACCAGCCCAAACGGTCCGCAGATGGTCTCGATGTAACCCGAATTGAGTAGGTTTCCGTGGTTGAAAAAATACCGGCCAATGGTGATTTTACCGGTCGAATAATTGGTGAACCACATGGCTTCTTCGTTTTCCAGATTGGAAAACGTCATGGTGCCAAAGTTCAGAAACGTGTTCCCGTTACCTACCTTGAACAGCGACGTAGCCGTGGCTGAAAGCGTGGCCGTGGCGGTAGCGTTTATATACGAAAACGAACTTTGATGGGTGATGGGGCCGGTGGCGGTAAAAATCACCCGGCCCTCGTTTCTGATGAGCAGGTTGGCCCCAAACCCGCTGGCATCGGTGTTGAGCGTGCCACCCGGCTGCACATTGATGACCACCGGCGTGTTGAAATTATAATTACCGTTCATGGTAAACGTGCCGAACACATTGATGGTTACACCCGAGAAGTTGCCCCCTGCCGGTTGCGTCCAGGTCACGCCCGATGCCACGCAGATGGTGTTGCTGCTGCCGTTAAAATTGATGGAAAGCCCGCCAGGTACGTTGCCGGTGATGCACAAAGACTGGTTGCCGTTGAGGTTGTAATTGGTGCCGCCGGCGGGGGCCGTGAAGGTACAGGTGGCGGGACATTGACCCCGCGCCACCTGTTGCCCCAGCAGAAGCAGGGCCAGCATAATCAGTAAGCGAAGAGAAAATTGCATAGCCAGTAGCCCGCCCGAGAGGGGCGCGTTTAGTGTTGTTTGGAGAGCACTACGGGTGTAGTAAACAGGTTGTTGGTCCGGTCTTTGTCCAGGTAAAGACCGTGAGGGTCAATTTCGATTTCGAGGTAGTAAGTGCCCGTGGGCAACCCTTTGGGCAGTTGAATAAACTGGCCTTCATAAAGCATCCCGTAGGTGTCATAGCCGCCCACACTGATGCCCTGTTTGGCCGAGCCACAATCGGTATAGTTACCCAGTCCGTAGTTGACCAGATTACGGTATCCATACGTGACCCGGTTCAGCACACACAAACTGTCGTCGTTGTTGCAAATGCCCGAATCAAACAAACAGAAGCTTACTTTTCGGCCCTGAGCAACCACGGTGCGGCGGCTTTTTCCCCGGCTTGACTTTTCCCGTTTCACGAGCCGGAACGCTACCCAGTCATCAACATGGTTGTGGTTGTGGCCCGGTTGCTGGTCGTAATAGTTGGTACCCGCAAGGCGATCCGTACTAACCAGGGCCGGGCCTTTTTTGGCATAGATACGCTGGTAGAGGCGTTGCCGCGCCCGACTCCCATCGGGGCAAACCACGGATGAATCACTAACCCGGTTTGGGCCGCAATACCATTCTTTTTTGCCGATTGTTTCCAAAGGCCCATCACCAATATTGGCAATCGAAACCGCAAACCGAAGCTGGCCGGGATACACGGGGTCATCTTTCGGGTACTCCTGAAGCTGAAAGGTGGTGAAGGTTGGCAGGATAATCAGGTCGGGCAACAGGGGGCAATCCTGACCTCCGCCGGCGCAGCGGCACGGTTCCGGGTTTTCAAAAGAGCAGGGCCTTTCAGACAGGCGTGGCGTGGGCGTGTTGCTGAACCATAGGCTCACATCGTTGAGTTGCCCGGTCTGGCCCGTCTGCAAATCCTGAATCAGGACGTACCAGATTCCGTTGGGATTTTGGCCGTTGTTGATGAACTCCATCCGCCCGTCGGGGGTGTACTCGCCCCCCTCAAACGGCGTTTTTGCCTGATGGATGTACCCCGAAAATCCGTTGGCGCGAAAACAAGTATTCACATAATTGGCTCCCCGGTCGCCCCCGTTTCTGTTCGACAGCCAGATGCTGGTGCCGTCGGGGCTGAGCAGCTCAATTTTCAGTTCTGAAACGTGCGGATGCACTATGCTGATGCACACGCGGGAAAGGCCAAAACCGGCATCCAGTTTGGTGCCTAAGCCGCTTACTCTAATCGGAAATGAATCAACCCGATATCGATCCTGGTAGTCACGGATAAAACCCCCTCCCGCGTTTATTACCTGGGCAGCAGAGAACCCGGTCCCCAGCAACAAAAGGCACAAACAACAGCCAAGCATGCCGGTCGAAGCTCTGGTAAACAGGGCAATACTCCTACGATTTGGTAGCAGGGCACGGAACAAACACATAGAAGCCGGAAACCGGTTGCCGACTGGTTTCAATGGGTTAGAGACGGATAGCTGAGTGGCTACCGGTCGGCTACACCAACGTGTTTATGCAAATGACGTGCCACTTGACGCGAAGTAGTCACGGAAAATGGCTTCCCGGTTTATTTACTCAACTATATGTTACTAGAACGAGAATAAGTAATGTTGATTTGTTTTCAGCTGGTAATCAGCACATTATGCGTGAACTTGGTCGACTCGGGACCGGATAAAGTTCTTTTCACAAAAAAAGGTGCAGCACATTTGTGCTGCACCTTTTTCGGGGGTACGTGGCTAAGGGTAGGATGTGGCCTAGCCGGAGGGTTTGTCGCCCAAAGGCATGGCGGCGTGGAAACTGGCCCGGATGCGGTGCAGGTACGTATCCAGCAGCTCACGGATGCGCTCGGGTGAACCGGCCTTCACGATGAAGCCGATGTGGTGTTCGCGGGTCATGCGCCACACAATTTCGGGGTCGTTGAAGGCCGAGGTATCGGGCCAGGCTTCATTGGCCAGCGAGGCAATCAGCCCGGCGTGTTGGCCGGTGTCGGTGGGGGGGGAGTAGGGTTGGTTGCGGGCGGCGGCGGTTTCCAGTTTAGCCCACTCGGCCCAGAGGTTTATGCCCGAAGCGGCCTCCACCATCTCGGCAATGTGCGCCCCGCCCACGCGGGAGGCCGTTTCCAGAAAATACAGGTTGCCGTCGTGGTGGCCCCGTATATACTCGGAGTGCGACGCGCTGTGGTGCATCCCGAAAGCCAACATGATGGCCTCATTTATGGCCAGCAGGTCGGCCACGAGCGGGCTGTCGGGCGGTAGGATTTGGGTGCGGAACACGCCGCCGCCGTGGGCTACTTCCATGGGCGTGGCCAGGTATTCGCTGGCCCGGACAAACACAGTCTGGCAGGCAAAGGTGAGCGCATCGACGTGGAAAACGGTGCCGGGCTTAAACTCTTCGATCAGAAACTGATGCCGGTTGTCGCCCAGGCTATGCACCACGTCCCAGGCTTCCTGCGGGCTGTGTACTTTTTTTATACCGGTGGTTGAGGCTTCTGAGCGGGGTTTCACCAGCCAGGGGCCTTCGCTTTCGGCCAGGTACGTGGTCAGGGCCGCGTCGTTGAACAACGCGCTGAACCGGGGTACCCGGATACCTTCGGCGGCGGCCCGCATCCGCATGGCCAGTTTATCCCGAAAAAAGCGGGCCGTGGTTTGGCCCATGCCCGGCAACCGGAACGCTTCACGCACGAGTGCCCCTTTTTCCACGTCGAAATCGTCGAGCGCAATGACCCGGTCGATGTGCCGCGCCCGCATGATGTGCGAGAGGCCGAGCAGCATCGTGTCGAGGTTGGCACTGTCGTTGCCTTCTGCGGGCAGGTAAAAAACCTCGTCTATGGCCTCGTGGGGCCAGGGTTTATCGGCCAGGCCCGATTCGGTAAGCAAATAAACCGTATGCCCCAGGGCTTTGCTGGCCAACAAAAAAGCCTCGCCTTTAAAGAACGTGGCAATGCAAAGGAACGAAAGCGGTGGCTGGCCGTGGGTCATGGTGTTACAGTGTTTGGTCGGTATCGATGGGTTATTGGGGTGGAATTTAGTAGAATCGGGCGTTGACTGGCTGTTTCTGCCCAAATTTTGTTTTCCTTGCCGAACGATCCGGCGCAGACAACCTCCGTAACGTACCTGACTGACTTCGGTTAAAAAAATGACAAATCGTATTGTTCTCTATTGGTCTATCGTGGTGGCGTTGGGCGGGTTTCTGTTCGGCTTCGACACCGCCGTGATTTCGGGGGCCGAAAAGGCCATTCAACGTCTATGGCACCTTTCGGCCTACCAGCACGGTCTCACCATGTCCATCGCCCTGTTCGGCACCGTGGTTGGCTCACTGCTGGGCGGCCTCCCCGCCGACCGGCTGGGGCGGCGCACCACCCTGTTCGGTATTGCGCTGCTGTATCTGGTTTCGGCCCTGGGGTCGGCCCTGGCCACGGATTGGTACGTATTTATGGCGTTCCGGTTTCTGGGCGGGCTGGGCGTGGGGGCTTCGTCGGTGGCGGCTCCGTTGTATATTTCCGAAGTGTCGCCACCGGCTTCGCGGGGGCGCATGGTAGCCATGTTTCAGATCAACATTGTGGCCGGTAT
>JAYUKZ010000057.1:0-1400 GCA_043763995.1 Fibrella sp. | reverse complement strand
AGCGAGCAAAGTTTTGCAAGGTTGTGGTAGCCCACCGAGTTTTTGGCCAACAACAACTGGTGGTAGCGCACGTCCTTTTGTTCCTTGGTAAATTGTTTTCGGGTGTGGTCATCTACCACGTAAAACTCACAACCCACAATGGGTTTGATGCCTTGCTTGGCGGCTTCGGCCACAAACTCAAACACGCCGAACATATTGCCGTGATCGGTGATGGCAACGGCGGGCATATTATCGGCTTTGGCCTTGCTGATGAGTTTTTTAATGTTGGCCTGCCCGTCGAGCAGGGAGTATTGGGTGTGGCAGTGGAGGTGTGAGAATTGCATGGGTGAGCGGATTTACCTGTAAATTTGGCAAAAAACCGCGTAATCAGATGGCCTATTCCAGCTTTACTCTGGCAAAAATGTACCGCCAATTTCAACTCAAGGAGCGTCGCCAACGCTTGTTCCCTGACGTTGAGCCGGTTGCCCTTAGCAATTGGCTCACGCACTCGTTAGAAATTGCTGCCCGGTCAGTAATGCTCTCTGAGAAGGCTAAATTCGAGCGGATTGTATCGCCTATCTTGTTTGAGTCAAAAGAATGAAATGCTGACATATTCGAGATCTATCGGGCTATAATTTGAATGTTGACGCAGACAATGACCTCAACGGTGACGGTTGGCCGCCGCCATGCGATTTTCTAATCAGTTTCCATTCGTCATACGTGGTGCGGGCACCCATCTTTTCGTTGGTAGAAGCCAAAAATGACAACATTGAACGGGGTTTGGGTCAGTGCGTGGCCCAGATGCTCGGTGCCCGGTTGTTTAACGTGAAGGAAGATCACCCGATCCTGCTCATGTACGGTGCGTGACCACAGGCGAGGAGTGGCAATTCCTGACGCTGGAAGACCAGACGGTAACGATTGACACAAAGTGATATTACCTCAACGAACCAGGTACGTTGCTCGCCGTTTTCGACTGGATTGTGGCACAAATGCAGGGGTACCGGTAAGGTTTTGCCCCTCACTTCCGTAAGATAAGTTCTTCAGGGCCACGAACAAATCATGGTTTCAGGTGTTCGGAATAGTGGACGTAAAAATTGGCCAATTAGCTATAGTTCAGACAGCTTACTCCCTCTTTCACCGTTATGGCCCTTCCCACTATCCTCATCACCACTGCTACGGGCAACGTTGGTCTGGAAACGCTCAACGCCCTGCAACAGCGGCCCGAACGTACCCAGCTTATTATTGTGGCAGGGGTATTCAACCCGGCCAAAGATCAACAAACGGTAGTTCTGCTCACCGACCGTCAGGTACGGCTGGACTTTGCCGACCCCACCACGTTTGAGGCCGCGCTGAGCGGGGTGACGCGGGTGTTGCTGGTGCGCCCACCCCAACTGGCCGACGTTGACCTGTATTTCCGGCCA
>JAYUKZ010000056.1:0-18856 GCA_043763995.1 Fibrella sp. | reverse complement strand
AGGAACCCAAAGACGTGATTGAGTGCGGCGACGTGGGCTACCTGATTTCGGGCATCAAAGTGGCCAAAGAAGTGAAAGTGGGCGATACCATCACCAGTTTCGACAACCCCGCTGAGGTGGCCATTCAGGGGTTTTCGGAAGTAAAGCCAATGGTTTTTGCCGGTATTTATCCCGTGGAAACCACCGAGTTTGAGGAACTGCGCGAGGCCATGGAAAAGCTGCAACTGAACGATGCCGCCCTGGTCTGGGAACCCGAAACCTCGGCGGCACTGGGCTTTGGTTTCCGGTGCGGTTTTCTGGGGATGCTCCACATGGAAATTGTGCAGGAACGGCTGGAACGCGAGTTCAACATCACCGTGATTACCACCGTGCCCTCGGTGCGGTTTGAGGTGATGGGTACCAACGGTATACTGATGCAGGTGTCGGCCCCGGCAGAGATGCCCGAACCCAACCTGATTAAGTACATTGAAGAGCCATTCATCAAGGCGCAGATTATCTCGAAGGCCGATTACGTGGGTGCTATCATGGGCTTGTGCATGGACAAGCGAAGTGTGCTGAAAAATCAGGTTTACCTCACCGCCGACCGGGTTGAACTGCAATTCGAGATGCCACTGGCCGAGGTAGTGTTCGATTTCTTCGATAAACTCAAGACCATTTCGCGTGGCTACGCTTCCCTGGACTACGAATTTATGAACAACCGGGAATCGGACATGGTGAAGCTGGACGTGATGCTTAACGGCGAGAAAATAGATGCGCTCTCGGCCATTGTTCACCGGAGCAAATCGTATGAGTGGGGCCGTAAACTGTGCGAAAAATTACGCGAATTAATTCCCCGTCAGCAGTTCGAAATTGCCATTCAGGCCGCCATTGGCCAGAAAATTATTGCCCGCGAAAGCCTGAGTGCCCTGCGCAAAGACGTACTGGCTAAGTGTTACGGCGGCGATATTTCGCGTAAGCGCAAACTGCTGGACAAGCAAAAAAAGGGTAAAAAACGGATGCGGCAGGTGGGCAACGTCGAGATTCCGCAGGAGGCGTTTATGGCCGTGCTCAAAATTACCTAGCAAAATAGGCCAGGTACGTTGGTTTTGTTTGTATTTTGTGGTTTCGTTTCACAATTCAAAGAACACATGGAGACCATTGCCGGTTATTTCGCTCACATCCCTGCTGCGCACCGCAGCCTGATTCTGGTTGGCGGCATTGCTTTTTTCTGGATGCTGGAGCAAGCTGCGCCTCTGTTTGCGTTTCGGTACAGCAAGACCAAACACGCCGGGGTGAACCTGTTTTTTACCCTCACCACCATTCTCGTCAATTTCCCACTGGCATTTTTGCTGCTCAAAACCAGCCAATGGGCGGTGGCCAACGGCGTGGGCGTACTGCAATGGGTGCCGCCCCTGCCGCTCTGGGCTACGGTGCTGGCGGGTCTATTACTGCTCGACCTGGTGGGAGCCTGGCTGGCGCACTTCACGCAGCATCAGGTACGTTGGCTGTGGCAATTTCATGCCGTACACCACTCAGACGTGCATGTAGACACCACCACGGCCAACCGCCACCACCCCGGCGAGAGCCTGGTGCGGTTTGGGTTTACGCTGCTGGCCGTGGGGCTGGTGGGTGCGCCCATGTGGCTGGTGTTTCTGTACCAATCGCTGTCGGTGGTGCTGTCGCAGTTCAACCACGCCAACATTGAACTGCCGGGCTGGCTCAACCAGGCCGTGGGGTGGCTGGTGGTTACGCCCAACATGCACCACGTACACCATCACTACGTGCTGCCCTACTCGAACACCAACTACGGCAATATTTTTTCGGTCTGGGACCGGCTCTTTACCACCTACGCCGAGCGGGCGGGCCACGAGCTTGTTTACGGCCTTGATACCCACCCCGCCCCGCACGAGCAAAGCCATATTGGCGGCATTCTGGCCACCCCGTTCCGGCCCTACCGCCCGCCCGTTGGCGAAAAACAGGCCCAAACCGTGTAACTTTGTTTTCTTACAAACTAAATTCATGAACGTATGAAATTTGTTGCATTTCTGGCCCTGCTGCTGGGCCTGTCGGTAGGGGCTTCGGCCCAGGTCGAATCATTCCACGGCAAAAAAATTAACGACAAAAAAGCCATCCCCGCCGCCCAACTGGCCACGGCGTTGGCCGAAAAAACGGAGATGCCCGCCAAAGTGGAAGGTACCGTAGAATCGGTTTGCCAGGTAAAAGGCTGCTGGATGAAAGTAAAAACCACCGAGGGCCAAACCATGCGCGTGTCGTTTAAAGACTACGGTTTCTTTGTGCCGAAAGATATTGTTGGCCGCACCGTGGTGATGCAGGGAACGGCCAAACAAACCGTGACCCCCGTGGCCGAACTGCGCCACTACGCCGAAGACGCGGGCAAGAGCAAAGAAGCCATCGAGAGAATCACCGAACCCGAAAAAGCTATCACCTTTGTGGCCGACGGCGTTTTGGTACGAAAATAACGTACCTGATTCCAACGCCCTGCTGGCAAACGGGGTCGTTCAAAGCGTAGTCAGTGCAGCCAATGGCGGTATCGGCTACGCTTTTTTAACGCTAAACTGCCTGGCCATGAGTCGCTTACGAATTTCAATTGCCACTTTTCTGATTGCAGGACTCACGCTAATCTATGCCTGTAAATCGGCGGAAACAGTCAATCCAGTTCCGGCCAACCATGTGGTGTTGCAACCGGGCAAATCAAGTCTGACATCCAGCGGCATCACCGTTTTTGCCGATACAGTTCTGATGACTATTTGCCCCAAAGGAGCCGCCTGCCTCGTCGCCGACAACCTGTGGGCCTCTGTACGATTGGTACGCAACCAGGAAAGCCAGCGGGTGCGGTTATTTACGTGGTTTGGCAAGTCGCCCCGACGGGACGGCGACGCGCTCAGTGATTCGACGAGCGTCCGGTTGGGTGGTCAGTTGTATAAAGTGATTTTGACAGGGGAGTACATTGGCGAGGATGACAGGAGCCGTATCGGTCGGGCACTTCTTCGGGTTGCCCGGCTCAATTAGTAGCCACCGGCTCTACATTATTGTTTATCTTTAAAGCCGCAACCTATCCGGGTTGCGGCTTTTTTGTGCCTTCACTACACGTACCTGATGATTCGTACTTATCTACCTGCTTTGCTGAGCCTTTGCCTGGGCACCACTCCCCTGCTGGCGCAACCAACCCCGCCCACCCGCACCCTGCTTCACTGTGGCGCACTCTTCACCGGCACCACCAATGACCTGCTCCGGGAGATGACCGTGGTGGTGGAAGGCAACAAGATTACTGCCCTGCAAAAAGGGTACGCCGCCCCAACCGCACAAGACCGGGTGGTTGACCTGAAAACCAAAACCGTGCTGCCCGGCCTGATTGATATGCACGTCCATATGGAAACCGAAACCCGGCGCGGCGGGGGCCTCGACCGGTTCACCCTTAACGTACCTGACGTAACGTTTCAGGCGGCGGCCTATGCCAAAACCACGCTCTTGGCCGGGTTCACCACCGTGCGCGACCTGGGCGGCAGCGGCATCAACGTGGCCCTGCGCAACGCCGTGAACCGGGGCCTGACCGATGGCCCGCGCATCCTGACGGTGGGCAAATCTATTGCCACCACCGGGGGCCACGCCGACCCCACCAACGGCTACCGCCGCGACCTGATGGGCGACCCCGGCCCGCTGGAAGGCGTGATAAACGGCCCCGACGAAGCCCGCAAGGCCGTTCGGCAACGCTACAAAGAAGGAGCCGACCTGATAAAGATTACGGCCACGGGCGGGGTGCTCAGCAACGCCAAAGACGGGCAGGGGCCGCAGTTTACCGACGAAGAACTGAAAGCCATTATTGAAACAGCCAAAGATTATGGCTTTGCCGTGGCCGCCCACGCCCACGGGGCCGAGGGTATGAAACGCGCTATCCGGGCCGGGGTGCAGACCATTGAACACGGCACGTTTATGGACGACGAAACCATTGAGTTGTTCAAAAAATACGGCACCCACTACGTTGCCACCATCATTGCGGGCAAAACCGTGGCCGATTCAGCGAAACATTTTGGCTATTACTCGGCCCTGGTAACGCCTAAAGCACTGGCCGTTGGCCCCAAAATTCAGGCTACGTTCGGCAAAGCCTACAAAGCGGGCGTGAACATTGCCTTCGGCACCGATGCGGGCGTGTACATCCACGGCTACAACGCCAAAGAGTTTGAGTACATGGTTGAGGCCGGGATGCCGCCGGTTGAGGCCCTGCGCTCGGCCCTGATGACCAACGCCAAACTGCTGGGCATGGCCACGCAAATTGGGTCGATTGAAACCGGGAAATTTGCCGATATCATTGCCGTTGACGAGAACCCGATTCAAAACATCAAGACGCTGCAAACCGTCCGGTTTGTGATGAAAGACGGAAAGCAGTATAAATGACCCCACCCCCAGCCCCTCCACATAAGGGAGGGGAGCCGCTCTACCCAAAAGCTCCGCATGCGAAGCTACTCGGTAGTAGCTCCCCTCCCTAACGGGGAGGGATTGGGGGTGGGGTAAACCCACTATGACCGATAATGCCCCCCTGGAACCCCACGAGCAGGAAAAGCTACGCGAACTGACCACCCAAAGCTGGAACCTGGAACTGGCCATTTCGGGCGTGGCCATGTTTTCCATCCTGCAACTGCCCGACCTGCTCGATTCGGCCTTTGCGTCGCTGAACTACAATTTTTTGCTCCACACCGACGGGTTTGCCGGTCTGTTGCCCTCGTTGGCCTACAGCATGACCCGAACGGCCCTGAACGTACTGTTTGTGGCCTTTCTGGCCAACTTCGTTATGCGGGCGTTTTGGGTGGGGCTGGTAGGGTTGCTGGCCGTGTTTCCATCGGGCATCCACTACGACCGAATGCCGTTCTCAACGCCCCTGACGCAGCAACGCATGGCCGACGAACTGGGGCCGCTCGACCGGTATATTCTCTGGCTCGACAAACGATGCAACATTGTGTTTGCCCTGGCTTTTCAGTTTGTTTCTTTTCTGGTCGTAATCAGTCTGCTCTACGTGATAAGCCTGGCGTTTTATCTGCTGGTGAAACCCAACGTACCTGCCGATGTTTGGCTGGCGATCAAATTTGGGGTTGGCGGGGTTGTGGCGATTTTTTACGTGGCACTAATTGTACTGAGCCTGAAAAAAGTAAAAGAATCGCCAACGGGTGCCCGCTTGCACGACCGGCTAACGAGAGCCACCCAATTCGCCATGAAAATTTTGTTGATGGGTATGTACCGGCACACAACCTATGTTACCAACACGTTCTACAGCCACATCCCCCAAAAACGCTTCGCCCGCACGGCAGCCATTTTCATGGGGGCGTTTTTCGTGGCGTTTTTCATCGAACACCTCTCCGACGTGACCCGCAACAACCGGCGTGTTACGCTTTTCAACAGCCGCCACCTCTACTCGGCCCGCGAAGATAGCCTGTTCATAAACCCCACCGCCTACGACAGTCAACGGCCTGAGGGTGAGTTTGTTGCCGTTGCCGCTATTCAGTCCGACGTGATTCGGGAACCGTATCTGCGGGTGTTCATTGCCTACCCCAAAGCTCTCGACACGCTCCTGACCCGCGTTGCCCCGGAGTTGGTAAAGCCCGATACCATGTCGAGGGTGGAATTTCGCCGCCGGTACGCCAGTTGGGCCAATGGGCAGATTAACCAACTCATCCGGCTCACGGTTAATGATTCGGTGATGGCCCGCCCCGACCTGTTCTTTGCCCAACCGGGGTCGGGCCAACAGCGCGGCTGGCAAACGGTGCTGGTGCCGGGCAACCTACTCACGGGCCGAAATATGCTGCGGGTGAGCATTCAACACGGCCAAAAAGCAGACGAACTGATTGCTATTCCGTTCTGGTACGTACCAGAGTCTTAAAAGCCCTTATTTTGTTTCATGAATCAACTTCCTCACCTAAGCCTAGCCACCACCGGAACGCCCGCCGTTGCCCTTCCCGAACGGGTTCTTCAATTTGGCACCGGCGTACTGCTGCGCGGGCTGGTCGATGTGCTGATCGACTCCGCCAACCGGCAGGGCGTGTTCAACGGGTCGGTGGTGGCGGTAGACTTAACGAGGGCCGATGTGAGCGATTTCGCCCGGCAAGACAATCAGTACACCGTCTGGGTACGTGGTCTGGAGGCCGAAAAGTTGGTTGATAGTCAAACGGTTGTGTCAGCTATTAGCCGGGTGCTGGCCGCGCAAACCGAGTGGGCCGATGTGCTGACGCTGGCCCGAAAACCTTCGCTCCAGATTATTATTTCCGACACCACCGAGGCCGGGTCAGATTATGTGGAAGAGAGCATTTTTGGCAACGGCACCGAGCCGCCCGTTTCGTTTCCGGCCAGACTGACGGCTTTTTTGTACGAACGCTTCAAAAATGCAGGCGGCTCGCGGAAGATGGGGCTGGTGGTGGTGCCCACCGAAGCCGTGCCCGACAATGGCCTCCGCCTACGCGATGCCGTGGAGCGTACCGCCCGGCATAACGAACTGGGCAAGCTGTTTATGAAGTGGCTAAAATTTCACGTTCGATTTTGTAACTCGCTGGTAGACAGGATTGTTACCAAACAACCAGACCCCGAAACCGTGGCTCTGTTCGAGGAACACGCGGGCTACACCGATGCCCTGCTCATAACTACCGAACCCTACCACCTCTGGGCCATTGAGGGCGACGAGCGGGTCCGAAAAGTACTGTCGTTTGCCGACGTTAGCCCCAAAAATATAGTTATCGACGAGGACATTAATTTCTACCGCGAGCGGAAACTGCGCCTCCTCAACGGCACCCACACCCTGGTGGCCCCCCTGAGCTACCTGCTGGGCAACCTGACCCTGGCCGACACCCTGAACCACCCTCACACCGGCCCCCTCCTGACCGCCCTGCTGCATACCGATCTGGTGCCCACCGTGCCTACCGATGCGCTGGGCGACGACGGGCCAACGGCGGTGCAGGATTTTGCTACGCAGGTGCTCGACCGGTTCAAAAATCCCCATAACGAGCAGTTTTTGCTCACCATTACCACCCAACAAACCGCCAAAATGCGGGTTCGTAACGTACCTGCGCTGCTTTTTTGGGGAAACACGCCGGAGAGCATATCGCCCCGGATGGCCCTGTGTCTGGCGGCGTACCTGCGGTTTATGCGGCCCGCCGCCGCGCCTGAAAACGGCGAGTTTCGGGGCGAAATAACCCTGCCCGGCGGCGGCGAACTGGTGTACCCCATCCGGGACGAGCAAGCCGACTTTTTTTATGGGGCATGGGCAGATGTTTCGGGCACCGAACCCAAAACTGTGGCGGCGTTTGTGACCACCGTGCTGGCCAACCAGTCCCTTTGGCAAACCGACCTCACGGCCATTCCCGGCCTGGCCGGGCAGGTGGCGGCTTTCCTGACCCTAATGCTGGACAAGGGTGTGGAAACGGCCGTTCGTTCTGTATAAGCCGCCGCCCGCCATGACCGATTTACTGTTCGCTGCCTTCACGGCCAACCTCCGCCAACGCCTTCAGGAGCCGTTGCCCGGCGAAACCGCCCACGCCACGATGGCCTCCACGGCCCGCACCAAACTGGGCATCCGGCCCAACGAACGTACCCGGCGCAGTGCCGTGCTGATTTTGTTCTACCCTTACCAAGCACAAATCTATTTACCGCTTATTCTGCGGCCCCTCTACGACGGTGTTCATGCCGGGCAGATGGCCTTTCCCGGTGGGCGTATGGAACGCACCGACCGCGACCTGACCCAAACGGCCCTGCGTGAAGCCCAGGAAGAAATCGGGATTCGGGTGCAGGATGTGACCGTGCTGGGTACGTTGACGGAGTTGTTTATTCCCCCCAGCAATTTCTACGTGCAGCCCGTGATAGGCATGATGGCAACCCGCCCCGATTTTTACCCCGACCCCCGCGAGGTGGATGCCGTGGTGGAGGTGAGCCTGGACACGCTGCTGGACGAAACCATTATTGGCCAAAGCGAACTGGAAGTACGCGGCCTTACCGTGGATGCCCCCCACTACGACATTCAGGGCCACCGCGTTTGGGGTGCCACCGCCATGATGATTGCCGAACTGCTGGTGCTTCTGAAATAGGGAACCGCCAACGTACCTGCGCTTATTTATCGAACAGCCGCTTGATGACTTCCTGCTGATTTTTCAGCGAAAGCGTCTGGTCGGGGGCTTCGGCCAGCAGGGTGTTGGGCGGGTAGTAGCTGTGCTGAGCGTAGCTTTCGGCATACAGTTCAAACCGTTGCCGCGCCAGCAAATTGGCCGCTCCGGGGCGTTGGCGGTATTGGCGCAACGCGGCCAGGTCAATTTCGGCGTTGGCCACCATGCTCTCGCCCGGCCCCGCTTCGGCCAGCACCAGCCCCCGGTAGTCAACCACTTTAGACCCACCATCGGCAGAGCCAGTGGGCAAGGCACCGCCCGCCAACCCCGCCGAATTGGCCGAAACAACGTACCCCATGTTTTCGGTGGCGCGGGCCAGTTTCCCCACATTTTTGGGAGTCAGCAGGGGGCTGGTGGTTTCAGCGGTGGCGTGCAGAAACACTTCGGCACCGCGCAGGGCCAGGCACCGCGCCACTTCGGGAAAAAGTATGTCGTCGGAAGCCAGACAGGCCAGGTTGCCGATGTTGGTTTTAGCCACCGGAAAAACGGAATCGTACCCGTAGGCTTCCAGGTAGTAGGCCCAAACGTCGTGGGGCGTGGGGGTCAGCAGCGAATTCAGGTTCCGGTAACGCAAAATCACATCGCCGCTGGGGTTGATGATGAAGCTGGTCTGGAAATACAGGTCGGGGAAGTGCGGGTCCTGCTCGTAGGCGTTGCCCGAAAAATAGAGTTTATGCCGCTGCACCATCGCCCCCAGGGCTTCGTAAACGGGGCCGTCGGGTTCCAGGGCGGCTTTATCGCGCCAGGCTACCAGGCTTTCGCCCTGTGGCGGGCCGCTCAGAAAATATTCGGGCACCACCACCAGCAGCGTATCCCGGCCCGCCAACGCAAGGGAAGCCTCAAGCTGTTGGTCAATTCGGGCCACCGAGGCCAGCATTTGAGCTTCGGCTTCGGGGCGGGTGGCGGCGGGGGGCAGGGTGTGGCAGGTGAGTTGGAGAGCCAGGGCTTTGTACATAAGTTCGGGGGGGGTAGGGTAGATGGTACGGATTAGAACACGGCAGCAACAGGTTCTGTTTATCCGTGGCGTACTGGTTGGAGACGCTCTTCAGACCCAAAAGATACCGGACGGGCGGGGAATAACGTACCTGGAGGGGGTGTTGAGGAAGTTCTCGGCGTATTGCTGACGCGAGAGTAAGACGCGAGTATCGCCGCACCGGCGTACCGGTCTCTACGGCAGGGGGACGGTGTCGCCGATGCGTTCTTTGGTGGCCAGGTAGATGCCGTAGAAGATGCGTTTTATGGCCAGTTCGATTTCGGCCCAGCCCGCCTCCGATTCCAGGTCGATGCCCATAATAACCCGTTTGTCCTGGGCCATAAAGGTCAGCAGGGTCATGGCACTCAGAATCACGGTTGAAAACGACGCGCCGTAGGTGCTGTTGATGAGTTGGCCCAACTGCGCCACCATCTGTTCCAATTGGGCCTGTTTTTGGGCGGCTACGGGGTTTTGTTCGGCAGGTTGGCCGCCCAACAGTTCGTTGCGCAGCACCTGTTGCGCCTGTGGGTTGGCCCTGAGCAACCGGAACTCAGCCAGAATATACTCACAGCAAGCTTCGAAAAACTGACTTAAAGGAGCACCAGCCAACTCAGTGATGTCAATGGGCGGAGCGGCTACAAAGGGCTGGTATTGTTCGTAATATGCTTTCAGCAACCCATCCACTCCACCAAAGTACCTGTATATCAGCACTTTATTAACATTCGCCTGGCTGGCCACCCGATTGATACGTACCTGGCCGAGGCCCTCGTTGGAGATTAATTCGTGTACGGCCTCCAGGAGGCGTTGCTGCGTTTGTTCTCGATTCCGGGTCATAAAGCCAATGCCAGTGGGGTGCCCATACGCTTACGAACGTATTGGCTACTGATATCGCTTAAATATACCGGTCAAGCCCAGAGGCAAAGCTATTGATTGATAAAATCAATGTTTCTTTTCAAACCCGCCAGCTTCGCTCGCTTCACCGCCGACCGCCTGAACACCTCTTGGAACAGGTCTTCGGTGATCTCCTCCCAGTCGGCGCGGGTGAACCCGGCCAAATCGGGCGGCAGGTTCAGGGCAGGGGTTTGGTGGGGTTTGGCGAAGCGGTTCCAGGGGCAAACGTCCTGGCAAATGTCGCAGCCGAAAATCCAGTTCTCGAATTTACCCTTCACCTCCGCCGGAATGGCCTCTTTCAGTTCGATAGTAAAATAGGAGATGCACCGGCTGCCGTCTACCACATAGGGGGCCACAATGGCCTCGGTGGGGCAAGCGTCCAGACAGCGGGTGCAGGTGCCGCAGTGGTCGGTGGTGGGGCCGTCGGGGGCGAGGTCGAGGTCCAAAATCAGTTCACCGATAAAAAAGAAGCTGCCCATCTGCCGGTTCAACAGGTTGGTGTGTTTGCCCACCCAGCCCAGCCCGCTTTTGGCCGCCCAAACTTTATCCATCACCGGGGCCGAATCCACAAAGGCCCGCCCGCCCACCTCGCCAATGTCTTCGCGGATGAATTCGAGCAAATCGGTCAGTTTGTCTTTCAGCACCCGGTGGTAATCCTCGCCGTAGGCATACTTCGACAGTTTGAGGTCGTCGGCTCCTTCGGGCAGGCGGTGGGCGGGGTCGGGGTAATAATTGAGCAGCACCGACACCACTGATTTGGCCCCCTCGACCAGCAGCCGGGGGTCGAGCCGTTTGTCGAAATGGTTGGCCATGTAGCCCATCTGCCCGTGCATGTGCCGGGCCAGCCAGGTCTCCAGCCGGGGGGCTTCTTCTTCCAGAAAACCGGCTCTGGCAATACCGCAGAAATCAAAGCCCAATTCAACGGCTTTAGCCTTGATCTTCTGCGCGTTACGAAGAGCAGCGGCGGCGTTCATGCCTCAAACAGGCTCTCGCCAGTCATTTCGCGGGGTTGTTCCAGGCCCATCAGGGCCAAAATCGTGGGGGCAATATCGCCCAGTTTACCATCACGAAGCGTGGGCTGAAACGTATTATCGACCAGAATACACGGCACCAGGCTGGTAGTGTGGGCGGTGTTGGGCGTTCGGTCGTCGTTAATCATGTAGTCGGCGTTGCCGTGGTCGGCGATGATGATGGCCGTGTAACCGTTTTTCAGGCCCGCCGTCACCACGTCGCGGGTGGTAGCGTCCACGGTTTCGGCGGCTTTCACCACCGCCGCAAACACGCCCGTGTGGCCCACCATGTCGGTGTTGGCAAAGTTGAGGCACACAAAATCAACCTCGCCTTTTTCCAGTTCGGGAAGGATAGCGTCCCGAATTCCCTGGGCCGACATCTCTGGTTTCTGGTCGTAGGTTTTCACCGGAACGGTAACGGTTTCGCCGTGTTCGTTGGTCACGGTGGTCTCTTTCGGTGAGGGAATCAGCAGGCGGCTTTCGCCCGGAAACGGAGCCTCGCGCCCGCCCGAAAAGAAGAACGTGACGTGCGGATATTTCTCGGTTTCAGCAATTCTGATCTGTTTCCGGCCCGCCCCGGCCACCACGTCGCCCAGGGTTTTGGCTAGGTTATCTTTCTCATAAATTACTTTAACCCCCTCGAAATCAACGTCATAGTTCGTCATCGTGATGTAGTCGAGGGTGAGCTTCTGCATCTGTTGTTCGGGAAAATCCTGTTGGGTGAGGGCCATCGTGATTTCGCGGCCCCGGTCGGTACGGTAGTTGAAACACAGCACCACGTCGCCCGGCGCAATCGTGGCTACAGGTACGTGGTTGGCCGTTTCCAGAATGAGCGGGTTAATAAATTCGTCGGTAATCCCGGCATCGTAATCAGCCTGAACGGCGGCGGCTAACCCACCGGGGGCTACCCGTTTTCCCACGGCATTGACCAGCGCGTCGTAGGCTATTTTCACGCGCTCCCACCGGTTGTCTCGATCCATGGCGTAGAACCGGCCCACCACCGAGGCCAGTTGGCCGGTGGTTTGGGCCATGTGCTGGGTAATGTCGGCCAGGTAGCCCAGGCCACCTTTGGGGTCGGTGTCGCGCCCATCGGTAAAAGCATGGACAAACACGTTAGTCAGGGCCTGCTCATGGGCAATGGTAAGCAACGCCTTCAGGTGGTTGATGTGGGCATGAACGCCCCCGTCGGAGAGCAGGCCGATAAAGTGAATTTTTTTGCCACTGCTTTTGGCGTATTCCAGTGCCTGCACCAGCACCGGCTCATTGCGGAGGGTATTATTTTCCACCGCCAAATTGATACGTACCAGGTCCTGATACACCACCCGCCCCGCGCCCAGGTTCATGTGCCCCACTTCCGAGTTGCCCATCTGCCCGGCGGGTAACCCCACCGCCAGCCCCGACGCTTCTAGCGTGCTATGCGTATACCGATTCCAGGCATCGGTGAAAAACGGCGTTTTCGCCGCCGCCAACGCCGACCGGTCTACCTGGGTGGTGATGCCCCACCCGTCCATGATGACGAGAATTACTTTTTTGTTCATGTGGGTAAATTTTGCTACGCCAACTACCCAGACGCGATGTATCGCGTCTCTACGGGAGGGAATGTCGTTTTCGGTTGTAGAGACCGCACCGGCGGACCGGCGATACATCGCGTCTCAGCCGAGCGCGAAGCAGTGGGGTAGAAAAATTTGTTACGGCAGGGAATGCCGTTTTCGGATGTAGGTGAGGAGTTCGGTGCAGCAGCGGTAGACGATTTGGTACACGTCTTCAAACACTTCGGGGCCTTCGTAGTACGGGTCAGGTACGTTGGGTTGGTCGTGGATAAGCGGGTCAAATTCGCGGAGCAGAAAAATGGCCTCGTCCTGCAACACCCCCACCGACCGTTGGCTGAGTTTCAGGATCGATTCATAGTTGGCTTCGTCCATCGCGATGATGTACGTGAACTGGGCCAGGTCTTCGCCTGTCATGCGGCGGGCGCGGTGGGTCAGGGTCAGGCCGTGGGTCAGGGAATTTTGGCGCGTTCGCACGTCGGGCAGTTGGCCGGTGTGGTAGGAGGCCGTTCCCGCCGAATCGCACTGGATTTTGTCGGTAAGCCCGGCCTCAACGAGTAGTTGCCCGAAAACACCCTCTCCCACCGGCGAGCGGCAAATATTTCCCAGACAAACAAAAAGGACGGAGACCATAAAGGAGTTTTCTGCTGACTACTTTTCGATGGGTTCGCCCGCTTCGTTCACCAGGACGTATACGTCTTCGTGCCGTTTTTTCATCAGGTATTTTTCGCGGGCATATTTGACGCGCAGCCGTTGGGTGCCCAAAACCTCGTTACGCTCGGCCCGAACGGCTTTTATCTGCTGCTCAAAATACGCTTTTTCGTTATCCAGCTCTCTTGCCCTGAGCCAGTTACGTACCTGAGAACGAAGATCATTGGCATCGAAAAACAGCATCCAGACCAGCAACCCAACGCCGGTCAGGATATAGAAACGGTAGCGTGAATTCAGCATAACAGGAGGCCCGGCCCCCTAACCCCCAAAGGGGGAACTGAGTTCACGGCCAGTGCTGCCGCAAGCGTAGCTTTTGCTACGAACTCAGTTCCCCCTTTGGGGGTTAGGGGGCTTTTGGGGGGCTTTCTAAAATTTCAGCCCCGGAAAGTAGGCCATTTCGCCCAGTTCTTCTTCAATGCGCAGGAGTTGATTGTACTTGGCCATGCGGTCGGAGCGGGAGGCCGAACCGGTTTTGATCTGCCCCGTGTTGAGAGCCACCGCTAAGTCGGCAATGGTGGCATCTTCGGTTTCGCCCGACCGGTGCGACATGATGTTTTTGTAACTGTTGCGCTTGGCCAGGTTCACCGTGTCGATGGTCTCGGTCAGGGAGCCAATCTGGTTTACTTTTACCAGAATGGCGTTGGCAATGCCCTTGTCGATACCTTCCTGGAGGCGGGTTACGTTGGTTACAAAGAGGTCATCACCAACGAGTTGTATTTTTTTACCCACCAGTTCGGTCTGCAATTTCCAGCCGCTCCAATCATCTTCGGCCATACCGTCTTCGATGGACAAAATGGGGTATTTGGCTACCCAGTCGGCCCAATAGTTGGCCATTTGGTCGGACGAAAGGCGGTCGCCGGTCGATTTTTTGAAGTGGTATTCCTTTTTGTCGGCATCGTAAAACTCCGAGGCGGCGGCATCCATCGCAATCCAGACATCTTCGCCGGGGCGGAACCCCGCTTTCTCGATGGCTTCGATCACGATCTGAATCGCCTCTTCGTTCGATTTGATGTTGGGCGCAAACCCGCCTTCGTCGCCCACGTTGGTGCTCATGCCTTTGCTTTTGAGCACTTTTTTCAGCGTATGGAAGATTTCGGTACCCATCCGTAACGCCTGCGCAAAGCTGGTTGCATTGGCAGGCATGACCATAAACTCCTGAAAATCAATAGAATTGTCGGCGTGTGAGCCACCGTTCAGAATGTTCATCATGGGCACAGGCAGCGTGTTGGCGTTTACCCCACCAATGTAGCGGTAGAGCGGCATACCACAGTCTGTGGCGGCGGCTTTGGCCACGGCCAACGACACGCCCAAAATGGCGTTGGCCCCCAAACGGCCCTTGTTGGGCGTACCGTCCAGTTCCAGCATAATCTTGTCAATCATGCCCTGCTCGAAGACCGAAATGCCCACCAGTTCGGGGTAAATCAGTTCGTTTACGTTGGAAACGGCCTTCAACACGCCCTTACCCACATACACCTTGCTGTCGTCGTCGCGGAGTTCAACGGCTTCGTGCGTACCCGTAGAGGCACCCGACGGCACGGCGGCCCGGCCCAGCGCACCGGTTTCGGTACGGACATCTACTTCAACAGTCGGGTTGCCGCGCGAATCGAGAATCTGGCGGGCATGGATGCTTTGAATGGTACTCATGGTGCTTTGTTAACAAAAATTTGGATTAATAACCGAACAACAACCGAAGTGAGGCGTAAAGCCTGTTTTCACCGCACAAATAAACAGAAAACCCGCCGAACAGAGGCAGTTAAATCGGCCAATCGGTACCCGCTATTGCTCATACTTGAGCAGGAAGGTTGGGTTAATTACCTTAAACGTCACCCGCCCCAATTCGGCGTTGCGTTGCTCGGTCAGGGGCCGAATCACGATCCCTTCGCGGGGCACAGCGGCCAGCACCGACGACCCTTCCGAGAGGGCCACCAGGTTAGGTACGTTGTCGATCAGCGTGTAGGCACTGTCCAGAATCGGCACCGTCTCCAAACCCAACTCCCGGATGAAGGTCACGAACGCTTCAAAGTCGTAAAAACTGCGTCGGTCAATGTCGAAAACGTTGAAGAACCGGACCGTTTGGCCTCTCAGCTTGTATTTGTTGCTCTGAATCCCCTCGCCAATCAGTTCGCCCTGCATGGCCATGTTACGGCCCAATGCCCGCAGTTTACTTTCAATACTCAACGCCCGCGCCACCGTCCAGAAGCTGTTTTTGTCGTCCTCCAGCAAGTCAAGCCCCCGCGAACAAACGCCGAACTCCCCGTTGCGCAGGTAATACGTGGCCGAACTGCCGTCCAGCTTTTCGGTGATGTAGCAGCGCGTACCGGCCAGTTCAGTCAACACGTTACCCAGCACCTGCACCCGCGTTTCGTCGGTTTTTGGCACAAACGACGGGAACAGCCCCTTAGCCACGCCGCTCAGGCTGGCCGGTGTGGGCGGTTCATATTTGGTGATGCCCATTGCCTCGGTCACGTCCAGCCCTTCGGCCACAGGTACGTTGGCTGGCAGCACTGCCAGGGGGAAACAAATCCCCTGCGAGACCTGCCCCCGCAAGCGCATGGTACGGATGCGCATCCCCCGGATTCGCAGAAACTCGAACGCCGGTTTGTCGGGAAACAGGCTGTCGATTTCGCAATAGACGCACAGATCGCCCACGGTGAACTGATCCTTTTTCACCACCACCTGCCAGCCCAGCACAGTGGCGGTCACGATGGCATCGGCACCGGGAATTGGCTCCAGTGCTTTGATGCGTTGAATACTGGCTAACTTTCTCATGGTAACGCCCGGCCCGGCTTGGGTAACGCCCGGCTCCAGCCGGGCAGGAAAATTGGTTAAAGGACAGAAAAAATTCTCCCCACTTTGCTCTCGCGGCCCGGCTGGAGCCGGGCGTTACACCGCTGCAAAGTAAACCGATTGGCTTGTTTTTTTACCTGACTGCCCGGCTGGAGCCGGGCGTTGCGTTGTATTTTTGAGCACCGATAACCGCCCCACGGATGATTACCGACCTCTCGCAACTCGACCCCAACGGCGTGTATTCGTATGCCGATTACCTGAAATGGCAGTTCGACCAAAGCATTGAATTAATCAAAGGAAAACTGTTTCCCATCTCGCCCGCCCCCCGTGCGGGGCATCAGCGAATCACGATGCGCGTATTGCGTGACCTGCTTAATCACTTCGACCAACGTACCTGCGAGGTTTTTACGGCTCCGTTTGATGTGCGGTTGCCAAACCCCGATTATGAACCCGGCTTCAACACCAAAGTGCATACGGTGGTGCAGCCCGACATCTGCGTGATTTGCAACCCGGCCAAAATTGACGAATACGGCTGCGTTGGCCCTCCCGACTGGATTATCGAGATCACCTCGCCCTCGACCCACAAACGCGATTTCACCGAAAAATTTGACCTCTACGAAGCTGCCGGTGTCCGCGAATACTGGATTGCCGTGCCCAAAAGTGCCGAAATTTACGCCTACGCCCTGGCCGATGGTCGGTTGGAGGAAACGGCAGTCTACGAAAAAGGGAGCCGCCCCACACCGGCCCTCTTCCCCGACCTAAGCCTGGAACTTGACTGGATTTTTGGCTGACCCTTACGGCAACGTACCTGAGCCTACACCGCCGCCGAGGCGCAGATGTAGGTCGGGATGATGCCCGTGGCCTGAATGCGCAGGGCTGCGTCGTGGGCGGGGGTGTTGCCCGTGAGCACAAGGGCCGTGTCGAACCCGAATTTGTTGCCGCCCAGAATATCGCTTTTCAGCGTATCGCCCACCATCAGAATCTGATGTTTACCCAGGGCGGGGCGGTCGGTGCGGGTTTCGCGCAGCAGGTCGTAGGCAAACATAAACAACTGGGCATCAGGCTTTCCGAACCGGATAAACTGCTTGCCCACAATGCGTTCCAGCATATCGGCCACGGCCCCAATGGCCACCGCCACCCGGTTGCCCGACACCGGGTAGGTGGCATCAGTGTTGGCCACAATGACCGGAATGTTGCGCAGCCGGAGCAGGTTCACCGTCTTGTTCAGGTCGGTGTTCCAGTCGAAGCCTTCATCATCGAGCAGCACAAGAGCCGTGATGTCGTCGGCGCGGTCGAGGTTTACGTCGCGGATGGGCAGGGCGCGGAGATCGGCGTTTTCGATGTAGTGGGCCGAGGTGTCGGTGCCCAGGTACGCTACCGTGCCCTGCCCCACTTTCAAATCCAGGTATTCCCGCGCCAGCATTCCCGACGACACAATCCTATCTGCCGAGAGCATGGGCAGGCCGAGCCGGGCGTAGGAATCGGCCAGTTGGTCGGGGCTTCGGGAGGCATCGTTGGTCAGGACATAGAACGGTTTTTCCTGCTGAATCAGGGCGCGGATGGTGCGGTCAACGCCGCGAATAAGTCCGTGGGCATTTTTCAGCACGCCGTAAGCATCGAAGAAAAATGCTTCGTACCGGTCAATCAAATCGGCGAAAGGGGTCATAGTGTGGTCTGGTACGTAGGGACTTTACAACCCTAACCGTTGCAAAATGGGCGTTACGTCGAAGCCGTCGATGGAGGGAAAATAGATCTCGTAGGCTTCGCGCTGGAGTTTGGTGGCGTAGGTTCGGTGGAAAAAATACCGGCCATATTTAATCACATAATTCAGGATGAAAAAGCGGTAGGCTTCGGGCAAAAACCGGATTTCGCGCTCGGTGAGGGGGTACAGGCGGTGGTATTCTTCCAGAAACCAGCCAAACCGCTCTTCGGCCAGCGGCCCGATGTAGTACGAAAACACGGTGCGGTCGCCGGCATCGGAGCAGACGCGGCTGAAAAAATAGAAGTCCATCACGCGATAACTGATTCGGAACCAGTCGTAATCCCAGCGCGAGAACAAGTGTAGATCATCCGTGACGGAGAAGTTGCCGATGTTCCAGTCCACAAAAACGGGCATGGTCTCCACCGTTTTATCGACCAGGCGTTTGCGGTTTTCCAGAAACAACTGGCATTGGTGGCGCAGCGTGGCCTCGTGGGTGCGGTGTTCGTAGCGGCCCGCGTCGGTCTGGAGCAAATCGAGCAGCCCCTGCACATCGGAGCGGAGCGTTTTGGCATATCTGGGCAACACCGACGATGCTCTGGCACAGGCTAGGTGAAACCGCGCCACTTCGGCCCCCAACTGCCGGATGTGGCTCTCGTCCAGACGGCGCGGCATCCGGTGCTGGGTACGTATGGGGTTATAAAAAACCACCCACGCATCCACCGATTCGCTTTGGTGGCGGTACACAAACACCTGCCCGTTCTTCATCAACGACTTGGCCAGCACGTTCTCGAACGGATACAGCAGGTTGTTGGCCAGGGCGTGAATGATGCGGTGGTCGTCCTTAAACTGTTCGAACTTACCGAAATAAGACAGCTTGGCAATCACCCTGTCGCCCGAATCAAGGGTCATTTGAAAGACGTGGTTGGTCGACACGCGGGCACTGATATCTTCCACGGTCTGCACCGTTTGGCTGGGGTCAAAGGCGGCCCAGGCCTGGCGGATAATGGTTGGGTAGTCGATGAGGCGCATACGGATTATTTTCCGGCAAGAACCGGGCCGACATACATGATGGGCAACACGCCCAGTTGCCGCGCCTCCGA
>JAYUKZ010000055.1:0-18913 GCA_043763995.1 Fibrella sp. | reverse complement strand
TTTCGATTAGCGAGCTGGCCCGCGAACGGGCGTAGGGATAGGTAGGGTTATACTCCAGAATGAGGCGGGCCATTCGGGCCGTAAGATCTTTGTAGGGCTTAAATAGCTGCTGCCGGTTATCGTCGGTTACGTGGCGGGTGAGGTAGGCTTTGCTGGCCTCACAGATGACAATGTTGTGTAGGCTGCTAAGGTTAATTTCCTCCGGTGTGGCCGGTATCGACACGTTGAGGTGCAGCAAAATTCGGAGCACCCGCTCAAGCTTTTCACGAGGGTCGGTGAGGTTGTTGGTCTCGAAAACAACCTGAAAATCAAGCCATTGCCAATACCAGGCTACCAGGTAGACCAGCAAACGGTGCTTGTTTTCGAAATACCGGTAGATACTGGCTTCTTTGGTGCCCATGCGCTCGGCCAGTTTGCGGAATGTGGTTTCCTCAAAACCAATCTCATCGATCAGCAAAATGCCCTGCCGGATAATCCGACGGCCCAAATCCGATTGTTCGGGGTCACGCAGGAACAACTTTTCGTTCATACGTACCTGTACAGAATATTCCATGATAGCAAGAAAACAGTTTATGTGGCTGATGCCGAAAAACAAAACAACGAACTTTTGTCGATAGATCAAACGTTTTCGACAAAGATAGTTTTACTATCAATTATGTTTACCCATTAGAAGTTTATTAGAAACACCGTTGACCTGAACCAACCCGCGTTGGGTTCGTTTTCTTTGCGGACGCATTTACCACTTTTGTATTGTTGGGCCAACCACCCACAGCCACCGGCACTTTTTTCATGACTCAGGAAACTGCTACTCTTCCCCCCCCTACCCCCCTGCAACGACTGTTTCGGTTGCTCAACACCGAACGGCGTGACATTGGCTTTGTGTACCTCTACGCCATTGTGTCGGGGCTGATTAGTTTGTCCCTGCCGCTGGGCATTCAGGCCGTCTTCAACCTGGTTTCGGGTGGCCTGGTGTTCAGTTCGGTGTATGTGCTCATTGGCCTCATCATCATCGGCGTAATCATCAGCGGCCTGATCCTGATTGGGCAGCAGGTGCTGGTAGAAGTGCTACAACAACGCATTTTCGTGAAAGCCGCTTTCGAGTTTACCTACCGGTTGCCCCGCATCCATCCCGACGCGCTCACGGGTACGTATCCACCCGAACTGATGAACCGTTTTTTTGATGTGCTCACGGTGCAAAAAGGGTTGCCTAAACTGCTTATCGACCTCACGGCGGCGGTGGTGCAGATTCTATTCGGCATCATTTTGCTTTCGTTCTATCACCCCGTTTTCATCGGTTTTGGGCTGGTCACAATCCTGCTGGTAGTGGGGTTGCTGGCTCTGTTTGGCAGCAGTGCGCTGAAAACCAGCCTCAGCGAATCAAAGTATAAATACAAGCTGGTAGGTTGGCTGGAAGAGATGGCCGGGCAGTTGCCCACCCTCCGAAAAGCTGACACCACCAACGACCTGATGAGCCACACCGACGAGTATGTGGCGCAATATATTTTGTACCGAAACGCCCACTTCCGGGTGCTGAAACGATTCTTCTTCAGTGCCGTTGCCTTTAAGACGCTCATCACCGGGGGGTTGCTCATCCTGGGTACGTCGCTGGTGGTGGGGCGCGAGATGACCCTGGGCCAGTTTGTGGCCGCTGAACTGGTTATAGTACTCATTACCAGTTCGGTAGATAAACTCATCATGGGTATCGACGTGGTGTATGACCTGATGACTGCCGCCGAAAAAATTGGGCAAGTGACCGATTTACCCCTCGAACCCGTAGCCGCCTGATCCCTATGCTGAACCTGTCGAACATTCGGGTGGATGATGCCATTTTGGGCAAGTTTCCGCTTAAAACCCTTCATCAGTTGCCCAATCTACGGGCAGGGCGTACCCTGGGCCGCTGGATGCTACTGATCCTGTTTGTATTTGTAGGTACGTTGTTTTTGCCCTGGCAACAAAACATCACCGGCGAAGGAGAAATTACGGCCCTCACCCCGCAAGACCGCCCCCAAACCGTGCAAAACGCCATTGCGGGCCGCATTGAGCAGTGGTTCGTGCGCGACGGGCAGCAGGTGAAACGGGGCGATACGCTGGTGGTTATTTCCGAAATAAAGGACGAATATTTCGACCCCAACCTGCCCCTCCGCCTCCGCGAACAATTGCAGGCCAAGCAGAGTAGCCGGACGGCCACCGATGCTAAAATTGAGGCCCTCAACGGGCAAATCACGGCCCTGGGCGCGGGCGTAACGGCCAAACTGGAATCGGCCCGGAACAAGATCAGGCAAAACCGTTTCAAGGTCATCAGCGACAGCACCGACCTGGTGGCGCAACGTACCAACTACCGCATTGCCGCCGACCGACTCACCCGCTCGGAAACCATGCACCGCGACGGGCTTATCTCGCTCACCGACCTGGAAAGCCGCCGCCTGAAACTCCAGGAAGACTATGCCAAAGTGGTCTCGCAGGAGGCCAAACTCAACGTGTCGCGGCGGGAACTGACCAACTCACAAATTGACCTGAGCAACATTCGGGCCGACTACCAGGAAAAAGTGGCCAAAGCTGAGTCTGACCGGAGTTCGGCGGTGTCGTACCGGGCCGAGGCCGATGGCGAGATTTCGAAGATTACCAACAAGATCAGCAGCGTGGCCGTGCGGCAGGGTATGTACATTATCCGGGCACCGCAGGATGGCTTTGTGGTCAACTCGTTCAAGGCCGGCATTGGCGAGACCATCAAAGAGGGCGAATCGATTGTGACGCTTCAGCCCACCAACCCCGACATGGCGGTGGAGCTTTTTGTGCGACCCAACGACGTGCCGCTCATTCAGCGGGGACGTACCGTCAGGATCGAGTTCGATGGGTGGCCGGCGGTGCAGTTTTCGGGCTGGCCAAACGTGGCCGTGGGTACGTTTGGCGGCGAGGTGATGGTGATTGATGCCGTGGCCAGCCCCAACGGCAAATACCGGTTGCTGGTTCGGCCAAAAATTGAGACCAACGACGTGGCGTGGCCTCAACAACTGCGGGTGGGGTCGGGCGTGTATGGCTGGGTGATGCTCGACGACGTGCCGATTTGGTACGAAATCTGGCGGGAACTGAATGGCTTCCCGCCCAGCTTGAAAACCGAACCCAAGAACGATAAAGGCGTAAAGAAATGAGACAACCAGTTGCGCTGCTCTTTCTGCTAACGTACCTGCACACGGCCACGGCCTGGGCACAGAATACCCCCCAACCGGCTGACACCGTGGTCTTTACGGCGGCAGAATATTTCGAGGCCGTGGTGCGCTACCACCCTGTGGTGCGGCAAGCGGCCCTGTTTCCCGAACAGGCCCGCGCCGAGATTATGGAAGCACGGGGCGCGTTCGACCCCAAACTGGTATCGGCCTACGACCGCAAAGAGTTCGGCAACAAACTCTATTACGACCGGTGGCAAAACAGCCTCACGGTGCCCATCCAGATGGCGGGCATCGACCTGAAGGTGGGCTACGACCGGGCCGTGGGTACGTTTGTCAACCCCGAACTATCAACAGCCAACACCGGTCTGGCCCTGGTGGGTGTGAACGTACCCATTGGCCAGACCCTGCTGATTGACGGGCGGCGCACGGCCCTCCGGCAGGCACAAACGGGCGTGAACCTGGCCGAAGCCGACCGGCGTAAACAAGTCAACAAAGCCCTGTTCGAGGCCGCCAAAGCCTATTGGAACTGGTTTCTGGCCTACCGAACGTACCAGCTCGTTGACGAAGGGCTACAACTGGCCACGGTGCGGTTTGGCGGCACCCGGCAGCGGGCACTGGTGGGCGAAGCCGCCCCCATCGACACGACCGAGGCCCTGATTACGGTGCAGGACCGGCAGGTGCAGTTTCAACAGGCAACGGTTGACCTGCAAAATGCCCGCCTACAACTGTCGGTCTTTTTGTGGGGAGCCAATAACCTGCCCATCGACCTGCCGCCCAATGTGGTGCCGCAACCCAACACCGACCAAAACCTGAACGAAGCCGTGGTGCAGAACCTGCTGAGCCAGGCCCTGCAAAACCACCCCGAACTGCTCTCACTGGAGGCCAAAACTGCCCAAAACCAACTGGAAGAACGGTTCCGGCGGGCGTTGATCCAGCCGCAGGTGGTGCTGAATGCCAGCCTGTTGAGCCGCACGCCCGACGTACTGGCCAACTACGACTGGTCGGATTTCCGGTCGTTCGGACTGGATAACCACAAGATTGGGTTCGACCTGGTGCTGCCGCTTTTTCTGCGGAAAGAACGCGGAAAACTCCGTCAGGTGCAGATTAAAGGGCAGCAACTGGTGCTGGAACGCCAGCAACTCACCCGCGACATTCAGACCGACATCCAGACGGCCCGCAACGAGATTCTGACCTTGGGCCAGCAATTGGCGGTGCAGAGCCAGGCCGTGGCCAACCAGCGGCGGCTGGTCCGGGCCGAACAGCAACGGTTTGAGTTGGGCGAAAGCTCGCTGTTTCTGGTCAACACCCGCGAGAGTAAACTCATTGATCTGGGCGTGAAACTGGCCGAGATTCGGGCCAAGTACCAAAAAGCCATTGCCAACCTCTGGTACGTGGCCGGATCAGCGCAGGGGCAATAAACAGCCCCCCAAGCCCCCAAAGGAAAGGGCTACTGATTACAACTCCGCCACTTCCACTTTTTCGGCCAACACGGCCTCGGTGGGGTCAATGCGGAACCACAACAGGCAACTCAGCAGCAGCAAACCCGAAATCATGAACAGGGGCAGGTTGAAATCGCCGGTGGCCTTCACGATGTAGCCGAAGAGTACGCCCAAAAAAACCGCCCCCAGTTGGCCAAACATATTCATGGCCCCCGCCACGCTGCCCGACTGGCTGCGGCCCACATCGTTGCAAACGGCAAACGATACGGGCAGCGTGAGGTCTTTAAAGCCCATGCCCATGGCCAGCAGAATGGCCGCCGTTTGGTTATCGGTGGTGCTGGCCGAGGCAAAAATGCTGATGCTGGACAGGCCCATGCCCACAATGCCCACCGCCCGCCGCCCTACTTTCAGGCCGTAGCGTTTGGCCAGCCAATCGCTGGCAAAGCCACCCGTGAAACACCCGATGGCCCCCAGCACAAACGGCAGCGTGGCGAATAACTGCATTTGCTTCTGGTCGAAATGCCGCCCCTCGCGCAGGTACGTGGGTAGCCAGCCAGTGAAGAAATAAGCCCCGTACATGTAGAAATGGAACATGAGCATGATGGCCCACATGTTGGTGCTGCGGAAAATGGCCCGCCACGGAATGGTGTGGCTGCGGGATTTGAACCAGCGATTTTCTTCGATAAACGCCCGCTCGTCGGCAGGTACGTTGGGTTGCTCGTGCGGGAAATCGCGGAACCAAACGTACCAGCAAACGGCCCACACCAGGCCCAGCGCACCCATGGCGAAGAAGCCCGCCCGCCAGCCCAAATTGGCCGCAATGGGAATAACCAGCCACGGGGCAATGACCCCGCCCAACCGGCCCGCCGCCCAGATAAACGCCTGCGCCCGCCCCGTCTCCTGGCGCGGAAACCACCGCGATACCACAATAGACGCGTTGGGGTAGGCCCCCGCTTCGCCCATGCCAAACAAGAACCGCACAATAACCAGATACAGCCAACTGGTGGCCGTGCCCGTCAGGATCGTGAACGCCGACCACCAGCCAACCACCCGCGTCAGCACCTTGCGCGGGCCGAGGCGGTCGCCCAGAGCACCGGTAGGCAACTCGAACAGGGCGTAGGCCAACGCAAAGGCACTCAGCACCCACCCCCAGGCATCGTTTTCGATGTGGAGGTCCTTTTTCATGTCCGCCGCCACGAGCGAAATGGCCGTTCGGTCGATGTAGGTGATGGTGGAGAGGAAAAAGAGGAAGGCGAGGACACGGGAGCGGTAGTTCATGAAACGGGGGTTGGGCCGTAGCGTTAAAAAAGGGTTAAACACAGAGACACAGAGAACACAGAGGTTTTTTTTAAAGAATTTTCTCTGTGTTCTCCGTGTCTCTGTGTTTAACCCTTTTTAACGCCGTGGCCAATTTTCTAAAAATTCACGGCTAAGTTGGTGAAATAATACGCCCCGTTGAAGCCAAACTGGGTGGCAAAGCGGCTATAAATAACGGTACCCTCGTTGGTGAGCCGGGGGTCGGCCACTTTGTCGGGATAGACATTGAACACGTTGTTGGCCCCCAGCGTGAGCACCGCCACCTTACCAAACCGGTAGCCCACCGACGCATCTGTGACCCATTTGGCACTGAAGGCTTGATCCTGCAACGGGTCTTGCGGCGCAATGGTCGAAATCTCGCCGAAGCGCGTGGTAGCCAACCGAACATTGAACATACCCGGCTGATACGTACCTGACAGGATAAACTTGCTGCGCGGCTGATTAACCTCAATCCGGCCCCGCTCTTCGCGGTTGAGCAGCGTCTCGCCCAAGCCCGTCAACTGCGTCGGGGTGCGCACTCCACTGGCCCCGCCAATGATGGTTGTCTTGTTCAGGTTCAGGGCCGCGTTGAGCGTAAACGGGTGACTGCCAACGGTTTCTTTGTAGGTCAGCACCGCGTCGATACCGTCGGTTTGGGTGTCGATGGCGTTGGTGAAGAACTGCGCTTCGTTCACATCGGTGCCTTTGAAGTACTCCACCAACTGCGGTACGGTGCTGCTGAACCGCCCCGAAATCACGATCCGATCCTGAATGGCAATCCGGTACGCATCTACCGTGAGCAACAGTTTCGACTGGATGTTGGCCGTTACACCGAGGCTGTAACTCCACGACGTTTCGGGTTTCAGCGTCGGAATACCCAGTTGTTTCGTCACCGGGTCGTCGTTGCGAACGGTGGTCACTTCGCGCTGCTGATTCACGCCCGCCACGGTGATGAACTGCGTGGCCACGGCACTGTAATACCGCTGATGCAGACTTGGTGCCCGGAACCCCCGGTTAACACCTCCCCGGATGGCAAGGGCATCGGTGATCTTGTAGCGACCCGCCAGTTTACCCGACAGGTTCGACCCAAAATCGCTGTAATTTTCGTAGCGCAGGGCACCGCTAATCAGCAGTTTATCCGTCAAATCACTTTCCAGATCGGCAAAAACACCCAGGTTCGAGCGCGTTTTATTGATGGCATTCGACGGCCTGAACCCGCCAAACACCTGAACACCAGCCGCTTTCACCTGCGCCGCCGGGGTGCCCGCCGCGTTGTAGTTTTGCCACGACTTCTCTTCGCCCGCCTCGATGCCGTAATCGTCAATGCGGAACTCGGCCCCGAAGGCCATGTTGAAAAATTTGGTAAACCCGAAGTTGGGAATACCCTTCGAGACCGTCAGGTTGGTGGTATTTTGGTTGAAAGACAGCTTTCCGCAGTAGAAATTGGTGGGCGAGGCGTTGCCCAGCGAAGCATTGATGGAATTCGCCACGTTGAACCCAATTGAGTTGCCGCCGTAGCTGTTGCTCAGGTCCAGATTCCAGCCCAGCGGCACACTCCGGCGAATGCCCAACACCGCCGACTGATCCTTGATGTCGGTATCGATCAGGGGCAGGTAGCCGTTGGGGAAAAGCGTCAGGTTGTTGGTGCGGGTGGCATTGGGATACCGGTAGAACCCCGCCGCCCGGCCATTACGCTGGTTGAAGCCGCCAAAGCCGTAGACCTCCCACTTGTTGCCCACGGGCAAGGCAAAATTCACGAAACCGGCGTAGTTAGTCAGCCTGGAGTTGCCCACAATCATACCGTTTCGGTTGAAACCACGTTCGGCCACCAGGCCGTTATCCTGCTGTTGAATAGCCGCCTGCGCGGGGGTGAGCGGCACAAAAACGGGCGTTCCCGGAAACCGCGTGGCGGGCAGCGCGGCCAGGTAAACCGTGTTGTTGTATGGCCCCGTGCGGTTGGTGGGGTCGCGGTGGCTGAGGTTGAGCGTCAGGTTAACGTACCCACCTTTTTTGCCCAGACCAAAACCGTAGTTTAGGTTCGTCAGGGCCGTTCTGCCGTCGCCCTCCGCCGTTAGCCCCACCTGACTCACCCACGAACCGGAACCGCTGTTTTTCTTCAGCACCACGTTAATCACGCCCGCAATGGCATCCGAGCCGTACTGCGCCGCCGCCCCGTCGCGCAGCACTTCAATCCGCTCGATAGCTCCCTGCGGAATGGCGTTCAAATCGGTACCGACCGAGCCGCGCCCCACCGTGGAGTTGACGTTGACCAGGGCCGTGCTGTGCTGCCGTTTGCCGTTGATGAGCACCAGCACCTGATCGGGGCCGAGGCCGCGCAGGGTGGCGGGGTCAATAAAATCAGTGCCGTTGGAGATGGTCTGCCGCGCCGAATTGAACGAGGGCGCAATAAAGTTAATCATCTGCGTGAGGTCGGCCTGCCCGGTTTGGCTCAGGTCTTTCACGCCAATCACATCTACCGGCGCGGGCGTGTCGGTTTTGGTGCGGGCCACCGTCGAGCGCGTACCCACCACGGCCACTTCGGTCAGCGTCCGCACGTCGGGCAGGAGCGTGATGGCCAGGTCGGTTTGGCTACCCACCGTTACCTCCTGCGTCATGAACCCGATAGACGAGATCACGAGCACCTCACCCGCCGTTGCCGCCACCCGAAACCGCCCGTCGGCATCGGTCACGGCACCCCGATTGGTTTTTTTCACCGTCACGTTAGCGTTGGCCATCACCGCCCCGGCGTTGTCCCGAACCACGCCCGTTATGGGTTCTTCACCCGTGTCAACTTTACCGGCAATCGACTGATTATCAGTCGAAACAGGCAGACTTTCCGCACTTGCCGACAACGTACCTGCGCCCGCTTTTGCCCCGACAACGTAGCCACCAGACTTGGTTTTTTTGTAGAAAAGCCCCAGCGGTTTCAGCACCGCGTCCAAGTTATCGGTCAGCGACCGGTTGAACTGAACAGCGTTGGCCGGTACATCGATGCCGGCCACGTTTTTGTCGAAAAACAAGATATCCGTTTTGTAATGATCTTTAAGCCGTTGCAACACAGCGGTCAGCGACCGTTGCGCCGCCGGGCGATGTTCCGCTTGAGTGGTGGTGTGCGCACGGGCCAGCATTTGGCCCAAGGAGGGCTGAAACGGCAGCATAAGCAGGAGGAAAAGTAGTGTCTGTTTCATAGGATTTGGTTTTACGTTAAGGGAGTAACACAACTTGGTTTTCGTTTTTTCGGTACGATAAGTTGGCCGTTTCGGCCAGGGTTTCCAGTAGTTCATCGGCAGTGCGGGCGGTAAAAGAACCCGATATGGTAAGGCGGGCCAGGGCCGGGTCGGGAATGGCGACCCGGACACCAAACTGCTCGGCAAAGACCGCCGCCAATTCCGAAAGCGGCGTTTGGTCGAACACGTAACGGTGCTGCGCCCAGGCTGCCTGTTGTTCGGGTTGGGCTATTTTGTAGGGTGTGGCCCTGCCGTTGGGCGTAACCATCACCAGATCGCCGGGCGCAAGCAGGCGTTGGGTCAGGTGGTTGTTCTCGCGGTAACGTACCTGCACCCGCCCCCGAATCAGCGACACTTTGGCCCCCCGCCGACGGGCAAACACCGTAAACTCGGTGCCCAGCACCAGCACGTCGAGAGCCTGCTCCGTTTTCACCACAAACGGCTGATCGTCAACAGTATGCCTAACCGAAAAACGGGCTTCCCCCGCCAGGCGAACCGTGCGCGACCGGGTGCCGAAACCCCAGCGCGGCAGCGTCAGGCACGAGTTGGCGTTCAGGATCACGTCACTCCCGTCGGGCAGGGTCAGGGTTTGGGTTTGGCCATAGGCAGTCCGGTACGTTTGGGTCAGCAGCGGTTCGCGCAGGAGCCAGCCCGCCCCGGCCAGCACCGTCAACGAGACTGATGCCGCCAGCAGATTGCCCCGCCACCGTAGCCAGCCGCTCAGGCGGCGCACCGGCACATCGGCGGGTGGCGGTGGCCCGTGGCTCAGGGCGGTCATCCGGGCCAGGTGGCGGGTCAGAGCCGCGTCGGTGTTGGGCACAAACTGCGGGTGAGCACGTTCCCAACGGGCCAGTGCTTCGTAAAACACCTCCCGGTTGCCGGGGTCACGCGCCCATTCGGTCAGTTGCTGTTTCTCAACTGCCGTAGCCCGCCCGTCAAAATAAGCAATCAACTGCTCCTGTTTCATGGCTGATTATCAGATTGTTAGGCCCACGCTAATCATCAACGCCAGCACCAGCCACTTGTCGCGCAGGGCCTCGCGAATCTGGCGCATGGCCTGGTACAGATGTGCCTCCACGGTGCGGGGCGATAGGCCAAGTTCGTCGGCAATTTCCTGGTATTTTTTCCCCTCGAACCGGTGAAGCAGGTACGTCTCGCGCCGTTTCAGCGGCAGGGCGTTAATGGCCCGTTGCAGGTCCTGGTAGAGTTCATCGTACTGCGCAAGGGCATCGGGCTGTTGCGTGGCATCGATGGCCAGGTGAGCCGCCCCGTCGAGCGAGCCGCTTCGCCGCAGTTCGGCCTGCACATAATCGAACGCCCGGTGCCGGACCGACCTAAACAGATACGCCCGAAACGAGGTGGTAATGGCCGTGTGCCGCCCCTGACTGTGAAACTCGAACAGCACATCAGACACAATATCTTCGGCAATGGCTTTGGAAGCCACAAACCGCACGGCATGGCTGCACAACGGGGCGTAATAGTGCCGAAACAAGGCCGCCATGCCGCTTTTTGCCTCTTCTGAGAAAGCCCGGCGAATCAGCGTCTCAGCGTCCAGCACAACCGGAACCGTCTCCGGCATGGGTGTCGGTTGCAGGGTATAGGTGGCAGTACTTGTCTTAATGGCCTTCATGATCTTAAAGAAAGCTATTTTTTTCTCCGAAACGTATTGTTTTTTGATAGACGGATTGGCCACTCGAAAATACTTAGGCGACTGATGAAATTTTTTTGCGTCGACACGCTTGACAGATCAAAAACAAGTCTTACTATTGTAGTGTATTATATCACTAATACACTAGCACTATGATAGACCTCATCAACCTTACCTTCTGCTACGGGCGCAAACCGCCGGTCTTGCAGGGCCTCAGCCTCCACCTGCCGCCGGGGCGCATTGTGGGCCTGCTGGGTTCCAACGGGGCGGGCAAATCCAGTTTGCTCCGGTTGCTGACGGGCCTGCTCTACCCCACCGAGGGGCAGATTCGGGTGGGTGGCCACACCCCGCGCCACCGCCAACCGGCGTTTCTGGAATCGATTTTTTTTCTGCCCGAAGACACCGACGTGCCGGCTCTGACCCTGGCCCGGTACGTGGCCACCCTCAGCCCGTTCTACCCCCGTTTCGACCCCGCTCAGTTTGCCCGCTACCTGACCGATTTTCAGTTGCCCGCCAGCATCGGCAAACTGAGCGACCTCTCGTTGGGGCAGCGCAAGAAAGTGTTCATCAGTTTCGGGCTGGCCACCAACACGCCACTGTTGCTCATGGACGAACCCACCAACGGCCTCGATATTCCGTCGAAAGCGCAGTTCCGAAAAGTGGTGTCGGCGGCCCTTACGCCCGACCGGCTCATCGTTATTTCGACCCATCAGGTACGTGACCTCGACGCGCTGATCGATACAGTGGTGCTGCTCAACGACCACGAACTGCTGCTCAACGCCCCCCTCGACCGCATCAGCCAACGCCTCCGCTTTGCCGCCACCGCCAACGGCCCCGTGCCCGCCGCCGCCCTCTACGCCGAACCCACCCTGCGCGGCCACGCCCTGGTGCTCGAAAACGACGACCCCGACCACGACACCCCCGTTGACCTGGAGCGGCTTTTCAACGCCGCCATTCAGCACCCGCAACGCATCAAAGCCCTTTTTTCAACCCCAAAATAATGAACCAATCTTTCTCATTTCCCCGCTTTGCCCGCCTCCACCGGTGGCTTTGGGCTATAAAAGGGCGCACGTATACTATTGGAATGCTGGCCCTGCTGGGTCTGGTGGCTCTACGGCTGCTTCAACCGCTGGGCTACGGCAAGCTCTATTTCGAAAGCGTTCAGGATGGCAACATGCTCACATTAGTAGTACTCTCGATGCTGCTCGTGGCCGGGCTGGGCAGCGATGTGTTTAGTATGCTGTATCGGCAAGAGTCGGCCATTACGTACCTGATGATTCCTGCTTCGCAAACTGAGAAGTTCTGGCTCAGCGTGGCCTATTGCGTTGGGGCACTGGTGCTGTTTGTACTCGTTTTTCACGGGCTGGAAAGCCTGGTTTTCCCCGTGGCCAACAGCCGCCTGCCCGCCAGCCAACCGGATCATTACCTACCCACCCTGCACTACTTCTTTCAGGCCCAACGGGGAGATGGCCAGGTCCTGAAAATACTGGCCTACGCGCTCACATTGGCTTTGTCTGTAGCTATACTGGGTAGCTTTTTCTTCCGAAAAGGGGTGCTGATTCGCAATGTGGGCGGGTTTTTGGTGCTGACCGTGGCAGGTATATTTCTCTACAGAGGCATCCTGGGCCTGTGGTTTAGCGGGTATGAATTAGGTGCTCAGGCCCCGTTTCTGGACGTATACATCGGAAAAAACGCTGTCTACCAACACCTGATTATACCAACCTGGATCACGTACCTGGGCTATGGCACGCTGCTCGGCACGCTGTGGGTGACGGCCCGGATTCGGTTCAACGAAATTCAACGCTAGGCCCCATGGATTTTACTGACAAACAACCCATCTACCTCCAGATTGCCGACTACGTTTGCGAGCAACTCCTGCAACAAACCTGGCCCCCCGGCGAGCGCATTCCGTCGGTGCGCGAGCTTGGTTCGCAACTCGAAGTGAACCCCAACACGGCCATGCGGGCATTTGATTACCTGCTGCAACAGGATATCCTCTACACCAAACGCGGCCTGGGCTACTACGCCGCCGACGAAGCCGTAGCCCGGATTAAAGCGTTGCGCCGCGCCCGCTTTCTGGCCACCGACCTGCCCGATGTGTTCCGCACGATGCGCCTGCTCGGCCTCACAATGGCCGACATCGAAACTCAATTCAACGCCTTTCAACCCCAGGAAAACCCATGAAAACCAGCCACAAACTGCTGCTTGGCCTTGCCTTATTTTTAGTTGTGCTCATGGGCGTGTCGGCCACGGTGCTGCGCAAGCAGTTCGACGGGATCGACACCACCAACCCCCGTGCCCGGTGGCAAACGCGGCCCCTGCCCGTCTTCAGCGCGGTGGTCATCACCGGCCCTACCTCGGCCATTGTGCAGATCGAGCAAGGCGAAACAACCCGTCTTTTGGCTGATACGCTGAACCGGATGGAGAACACGCCCTACACGTACCGGGTGGCCAACGACACGCTGTTCCTGCAAGTAGGCCTGGTTCCCGGCTGGAAATTCCGGCCCGATGCTACCGACGATCAAGCCCACACCCCGCAACTGGTGGTGCAAACGCCCCGCCTGAATACCGTATTAACCACCAACGCCGATTGTCAGATTGTTGGCTGGAAAAGCCCGTCGCTCACCCTCAGCCAGCGCGGGCAGGGTGGTCGTATCATGCTGACCGGCAACACGTTAGATATCCTTTCGACTGCACAAACGGGGAAAACATTGCTGGTGATCGAAACCATGACGAACCGCATTACGAACGGCAATTTCACGTTGTTGGACAGCGCGAGTTTGTTTCAGGATGCCGAGTTCAGCGGAAAAATTGCCATTCGGGCCGCGCCCGCCAGCACGTTGCGGTTGCGGGGCAAATCGCTGATACAGGCCACCCGCCCGGCCCCGGCTCAGGTACGTTGAACCACCGTACCGGCCCCGCCGACCAGGGCCGGGGCCAACTCGTCGGCGTGGCAAATGATGACCCGGCCTACCCCCGCTGCCAGGGCGGCAAAGGCATTATCGAGTTTGGGAATCATGCCCGCGCTGATGCTGCCCGCCGCCCGGTGTTGGGCATACAGCGCGGGCGTGAGCCGGGCCAGCACGGTGGTGTCGTCGTGGGGATTGGTGAGCACGCCTTTTTTCTCGAAACAGTACCCCAGCGTCACGGCGTTGTGGGTGGTGAGGTCAACGGCCAGGGCCTGCGCCAGGGTGTCGGCGTTGGTGTTGAGCAACGTACCGGTGGCCACATCGAGGGTGAGGGGGGCAAACACCGGCACCAATCCCTGATCCATAAACGCCTGTAGCCGCCCCGAATCAACGGCCTGAATATCACCCACGAAGCCATAATCAACCGTCCCCACGGGGCGTTTGGTGGCCAGCACCAGCCCGGCATCGGCCCCGGTGAGGCCAATGGCATTGGTGCCCAGGGCCTGTAGTTTGGCGACTAGTTGCTTGTTTATCAACCCGCCGTAGACCATTGTCACCACGTCGAGCATGGCTTGGTCTGTCACCCGGCGACCCTCCACCATCGTTGTAGGTACGTTGAGGGTAGCGGCCAGTTGGGTAGCCATCTTGCCGCCGCCGTGAACCAGCAGTTTATGGCCCGGCAGGGCACTGAACCCGGCCAGAAAACGGCCCAGCGCGGCGGGGTTATCGAGCACGTTACCCCCAATTTTTACTACGGTTACGATAGTGGTATTCATACGGGTTGATGGGTGGGCAAATGAGTAGCCATTCAAAGCGACAACAGAATTTCGCGCAGCACCGCCTGCGCCGCCCATTCGCGGTTGGCGGCTTGCTCAATGACCAGCGAGTGGGGGCCGTCGAGTACGGCATCGGCCACTTTCAGGTTTCGGCGAACGGGCAGGCAGTGCATGAATTTCCCCTGGTTGGTGAGGTCCATTTTAGCCGTGGTAATAGCCCACGACGGGTCGCTGGTGAGCAGTTGGCCGTAGTGGGCGTATGACGACCAGTTTTTGCCGTACACAAAATCGGCCCCGGCCAGGGCTTCGTCCTGGTTCATAACCACGCGGGCGTTGCCCACAAATTGCGAGGCCAATTCGTAGCCGGGCGGGTGCGTCACCACCAACTCCAGATGGCCGGTGGCGGCGCGGGCGTTCATCCATTCGCAGAACGAGTTGGCCACCGCCTGGGGCAGGGGTTTTATGTGGGGCAACCAGGTGAGCACCACCTTTGGCCGGGGCGTTTGGCGGGCTTCTTCGATGGTAATACAATCGGCCAATGATTGCAGCGGGTGCCGCGTGGCCGATTCCAGGTTGACGATGGGCACACCGGCAAACCGCGCAAACTGGCTCATTACCAACTCTTTATAATCGACTTCGCGGTCTTGCAACCCGGCGAATGCCCGCACGGCCAGGATGTCGCAGTAGCGGCCCATCACGGCGGCGGCTTCCCGGACGTGCTCGGCTTTGTCGGCGTTCATGAGCACGTTGTCTTCCATTTCTAGCCCCCAGCTATCGGCCCCCACGTTGAGGGTCATCACGTTCAGGCCCAGGTTGCGGGCGGCTTTTTCAGTGCTGAGGCGGGTGCGGAGGCTGGCGTTGAAAAACAGCAGCCCGATGGTTTTGTGATGGCCCAGGTGCTCATCGGCAAAGGGGTTGGCTTTGGCGTTCCGGCCCGATTGAATGAGTGCGTCGAGGTCAGCGACATCGGCGAGGGAGATAAAATTGGTCATGTTAAAAAAATAAACACAGAGACACAGAGAACACAGAGTTAATAGCCGTTGGCAACACGCTTAACGCCGTGGGAAAGAACACTTACGTTGAAATTTATGAGTAGACCTAATCGACGATTGGCAAGGCGTAGGTACGTCATCAACTGTGCGGTATGAAGAGGTAAGAGCGATTCTACCGCCTTTAACTCAATTATTAACTCGTCTTCTACCCAAAGGTCAAGCCGATAGCCTGCGTCCAGCGATACATCACCATAGGTAATTGGCATTGGTTTTTGTCTCTCATGGTAAATGCCAGCTTGCGTTAATTCATAACTCAAACATGCTTCATAAACAGATTCCAACAACCCCGGTCCTAATTTTCTATGCACTTGAATAGCACACCCAATTACATTGTGTGACAGCATACTCATCTCTGTGTTCTCTGTGCCTCTGTGTTTATTTTTCTTTTTAACGCATTACGCTGACACACGCACTGAGTGCTTCCAGAAACTGATCGGCCTCATTCACGCCCAGGGCCAGCGAGGGCAGCAGCCGGATAGTGTTTTTTCCGGCCACGCCCGTGAACTGCCGGTGCCCGAACAGCAACGCATGGCGCAGTTTTTCGACCGGAAAATCGTATTCGATACCAATCATCAGCCCGCGCCCGCGCAGGTCTTTATGACCCCCAATTTGCCGGATTCCGTCCATCAGGTACGTTCCCAGGCGGGCAGCGTTTTCGATCAGGCCCTCGTTGTGCATAATGTCGAGCACGGCAATGGCGGCGGTGCAGGCCAGGTGATTGCCGCCGAACGTGGTGCCCAACAGGCCGTAGGAAGCCTTAAATTCGGGAGCAATGAGAATGCCGCCAATGGGAAAGCCGTTGCCCATGCCTTTAGCCATCGAAATAATGTCGGCCCGGATGCCGCTGTGCTGATGCGAAAAAAACAACCCCGACCGCCCGTAGCCGCACTGCACCCCGTCCAGAATGAGCACCGCCCCGGTTTCAGTGCAACGGGTACGTAAGGCTTGCAGAAACGCATCGGTGGCCACATGGATGCCGCCCACGCCCTGAATACCCTCCACAATTACGGCGCAAGTGTCGGTGGTAATGCCCGTTTGGAGAGGGTCTGTTTCGTTGAAGGGCAGAAACGTAACGTGGTTGGTGGGGTTTATGGGAGCCACAATGGCGGGGTTGTCCGTAACGGCAACGGCCCCGGCGGTACGCCCGTGAAACGACTTGGTAAAGGCCACCACGCCTTTGCGCCCGGTGTGGAAGGAAGCCAGTTTGAGGGCATTTTCGTTGGCTTCGGCCCCCGAATTACACAGAAAAAGCGCGTAGTCATCATGGCCCGATACCGTACCCAGCTTGGTGGCCAACTCTTGCTGCAACGGAATGCGGACGGAGTTGGAATAGAACGCTATTTTGTGAAGCTGCTCGCTGATGGCCCGCACGTAATGCGGGTGCGAGTGGCCCACCGAGATCACGGCGTGGCCCCCGTAGAGGTCCAGGTAGCGGGTTCCGTCGGCATCCCAGAGGTAGCTGCCCTCGGCCCGAACGGGTTCAATATCGTAGAGCGGGTAAACGTTAAAGAGGTCGGCCATTGACGTAAGCGGGGGAGATATGGCCGTAAAAATACAGATTTTAGCACGGGCAGGGCCACTAGAAACTTACCCCGGCAGCGTATTTCGCTATGGCTGGAGCAACCCCACCACCACCAGAGCCAACCCGCCCAACACGGCCAGCAACCCCAAAAGTGCCCCCAGCGAATTACCAATCAGCAGCAACAGCAACCCCACTGCCGCCAGAATCAGCCCCAGCCGAACGTAACCCGTGAGGGCGGGGCCTTCAGTGGGCGAAAGATGTTTGCTGATTTTTTTGTCCAGTTGCCGCAGGGCCAGCCGTTGTACAAATGTTAGTTTTTTGTTCGTAACCACCTGACCACTAATCGGCTTATTTGACGCAGCCAGTCGTTCCTTCATCTGTTCCAACCGTTCGACCAGGGGTCGCGTAGCCAACGGTACCGGGGTTCGGCTCACCAGCGCAATGGGGGCGGACTGTGGCGCGGCGGGCTGCTCAGGTACGTTGGCGGGGCGCATGGGCGCAGCGTCCGCAACCGATGTTTCCGTAGGCGGGGCCGTGTAGTACCGGGCGGTGTGGTCTGCCTGGAAGCGAGCCACCGGGCGGCTACACCCAGCCAATAGCGCAAGCGTAATCAGCAGAGCAAGAGGGCAAGAAGAAGGAAAGGGCATGGGGAGAGTAATGGTTTTTATTGAGCCAGGTACGTCGATTTCCTACCCTTTCCAGCGCACAAACGCCTCCATGGCTTCGTATTCGGCCAGACCCAGGCGGTTGTAGAGCGCGGCGGTGGTGCGGTTGCGCTCTTCAGCCCGCTGCCAGAACTCCCGCGAGTCGGTGCCCTGATACACGACCCCGTCTTTCTGGGATTGGTGCTTGAAGATACCCAGCCGTTTCCGCATTACCTGATCGGGCGACATGGGCACGGCCATCTCGATCTCGTGGATATCCCACTCGGCCCACGCACCCCGGTAGAGCCACACCCAGCAGTCTTTCATAAAATTTTTGTGGCTCAACCGCCGAACGGCTTCCAGTACCGCATCGAGGCACACTTTGTGGGTGCCGTGGGGGTCGGCCAAATCACCAGCGGCGTAGATCTGATGCGGCTTAATTTTTTCAATCAACTCCATCGTGACCCGGATATCATCTTCGCCCAGGGGCTTTTTCTCCACCTTACCCGTTTCGTAGAACGGCAGGTTCATAAAATGCGCGTTCTCCACAGGCACTCCCACAAACCGGCACGTCGATTTGGCCTCGCCCATGCGGATGAGTCCTTTCACCTGCCGCACCTCGGCAATGTCCATTTCTGAATCTTTTTTGCTCCGCAGCGAAGCCGCCGCTTCCTGGAAAATGCGCGTGGCCTCCGCACTCTTGATGCCAAATTTGGTGTTGAAATCGACCACATAATCGGCGTAGCGCAGGGCTTCGTCGTCGGCCACGGCAATGTTGCCCGACGTTTGGTAGCCTACGTGTACTTCATGCCCCTGATCCACGAGCCGCTGGAAGGTGCCGCCCATTGAGATGATGTCGTCGTCGGGGTGGGGGCTGAAGAGGAGCACTCGTTTTTGGGCGGGCAACGCGCGTTCGGGGCGGTTGGTGTCATCGGCATTGGGTTTGCCGCCGGGCCAGCCCGTGATGGTGTGCTGCAACTGGTTAAACACGTCGATGTTGATGTCGTAGGCCTGCCCGTACTGCGCCAGCAAGTCGCTCACGCCGTTGTCGTTATAGTCGCGGTCGGTGAGTTTCAGGATGGGTTTTTCCAGCGTAAGCGACAGGTACGTTACGGCCTTCTTTTTCATGTGGTTGTCCCACGTCACCGAGTCTACCAGCCAGGGGGTGCGCATCCGGGTCAGTTCGGAAGCAGCCGCTTCGTCGATCACAAACAGCGCGTTGGGGTGCGTTTG